>NZ_CAURPW010000001.1 GCF_963526985.1 uncultured Campylobacter sp. | reverse complement strand
TACTCAAATATCAAAAACGGCGCTTCAAGTACGTTTCTGATTATCTTAAACGGCGAGAGTAGGGTATCTTGCAGGATTTGCGTCGAGTACTGCGGCTTTTGCAGGGTTCCTCGCACCTTGATGACGGTTGAGAGCGTGCGATCTTTGCCAAGCACGATCTGATTTACGAGCGGGATTTTGTCTATGATGGAGCTAGCGTCTTTTAGCAGCTTTAGCTCCAGATCCACGTCGATTTCTTTAGTCGCGAGATTTATCGTGCCGTGACCGCCGATATCGGCACTCGAGCTTTCAAGCTCGATGGCTAGAAACTTTAGCGTATCTGCCTTTTTTTCAAACAAAATTTTGCCGAATTTTACCGGATAGCCGTCGGCGCCAAAATCCGGCGTCTTAAACACGAGCAAGGACGGCACGGAGTTTAAAAACGTCAGAAGCTGGTTGTAAAACGTGTAGTCTTTTAGCGTGGCGCCGATTAGCCTTGCTTCGCCTTTAAAATCATCTGTGCTTTTGCCTAAAACTCGCAGTTTAAAGCTGCCGCCCTCAAAGCTTTTGATGTTAAAAATCGAGTTGATAAACTCGCCTCTGATGTCGTTTGCCGACATTTCAAATTTTTTGTCCGATTTTATGAGCGAAAAGTTGCCGCGAGCGGGCTTAGCGTCAAATCTCACCGTTCCGCCCGCGCTTTGGCCGCTATATGCTAGCAGATTTAGAGTCGCGTTAAAATCGTTTAAAATCAGATTTGAGCCCTTAGCCTCAAACTCGATGTCGCCGTCTTTTTCGCTCAAATTTTCTCCGCCGCTAAGCGCCAGATCAAGCTCGTTTATAAAAAGCTCCGTCTTGCCGCCGGCGATTTTGAAATTTAGCCCGCCGCTTTTGCTCTTGCCCGTTGCGCCTTTTGCGTTTACGCCAATCGCAAAGCTATCGGCGCCATATGGCGAGCCGTCTTTTTTAAGTAGCGGCGTTTCAAATTTAACGCCGTTAGCCTCGATGCTAAGATTTTCAAAATCTTTGGTTTTTATATTTACGCCGCCTTCTGATATTTTTAGGCTTTTTAGCAGCGGCGAGTAGGGTAGTAGGCTCTTTGCGTCAGGTAAATTTATCTCGTTTTGCGCGCCGAATTTCAAACTCAGTGCGGCTGGCGAAGCGATATCTAGCTTCGTATCCTTGCCGCTAAAATCAAGCCTAGCCGCAAACGGCACCGCGCCTAGTTTTAAAATTTCGCTCTTGCCGAAGGCTAAATTTAGCCACTTTAGCGTGCCGTTTACGTCGCCTGCGAGCTTGCCTAGATCAAGATTTACCGCCGCGTCCGCGCTAAAAAAATCCATCCCCGTATTTTTTGTGTTTACTTTTAGTTTGTCGTTTAAAAGCTCGACGTCTGCGGTACCGACGTTAAATTTAGCTCCCGCGATCAGAGTCTGGCCGCCTGAGATCTTAAATTTACCATTAGTCGTCACTTCTATCGGGTCAAATTTGATATCAAGCGCGAGTTTGCCGTCCGTTTTGCCGCTTAGCTGCTCGACGGGAACCTCGATGCCGTAGGCCTTTAATATGGAGTTTACGCTTTTGTCGTAGAGGGCCGAGGTTTGCAGATTTAGCGTGAGTCCCGCCCCTTTTTCCTCGAAAATTTTATAGATTTCAAGACTGCTTCCGTTTAGATTTTTACCCTGCCATTTTGGATTTTTTAGCATGAAAAATAGCGAGCCTTTTTTTAGCTCGACGTCGACTCCTTCGGCAGTGGCGGCGGGTAGTTTTTCATGAAATTTAACCTTTACGTTTTTAGAAAAACCTTGCGCGCTAAGCTCGTTTAGATAGGGTTCTTGCTTGTCTAAGTTAAATCTGCCTCGAAGCGATTTTACGAAGTAGTTATCCGCCGTGATGTAGCCGTAGATCCAGTTTTTTATCTCTTTATCTAGCCCTGTTTTTGCGCCCAGCTCGTCCATAAAACCTCTTAGGCTAGTCGCGTTTATGTCGCTTAGCTCGTATTTTAGCTCGCCTTTTTTGAGATTTACGGTAGCGTTTCCGTTTAGCTCGTGGCTTGAAAAAGTGCCGTTAAAATCGTAAATTTGACGCCTCAAATCGGCATTGCTAACGCCGCTTAAGGTGATGTTAAAGTCTTTAAACTCGAGTAGATAAACGTTTGCGGTGATGCCGTCCTCGGTATCTTTGAAATTTGAGCTAACCGCCAAAAACGGGCTATCTAGATAAAAAACGTCGTCTCTGTAAAATAGCGTGGACTCGCTGTTTAAAAACTTAACGCGCTCGAGTAAGATTTCCTCAAACAGCCTGTCGATCCAGACGATGTTTTTGGATAGATCTAGCAGCGCGTCCTCGGAGCTATCCTTGGCGCTTTGTTTGGGTATCTCTATATTTTTTGCGCGTAAAATTATTTTTTTATCGAGTTTTATATATAATTGCTCTATTTTAAAGCCGCCCGCGCCGATATTTTCTATCTCGACGCCGTGTTTTAGGACGGCTATAAAAATGACGAATATCAAAACCGCAGGGATCAAAATGCGCCAAATTTTCTTCATTATCAGCGAGATGATTTTCATATTTTTTCTGAGCTTTCTTGTTTATATTAGCCGCCCGGTGAGCGTGAGCGAGGTCATTTTCGTGCCTCAGGGCAGTACTCTTGGGATTATATCATATCTAAGCGAAAAAAATACGGACGCAAATAAATTTGACGCCGTGATCTTGCGCGCTATGGGGCATGTGCAAGCAGGCTGGATAGACCTGGACGCGACAAAGCTTAGCAAGCTTGATTTTTTGCATAAACTCACGACCGCAAAGGCGGCTTTAACGCAAATAACGCTGATTCCCGGCGAAACGACGGCCGTATTTTTACAAGAGATCGCAAAAAAGTTAAATTTGAGCGAGGCGAAGCTAAATGAATTTTACGCCAAATTTGCTCCGCTAGAGGACGGCTTTTTGGTGCCTGAGACCTATAAAGTGCCCCTTGGCGTAAACGAAGAGCAGCTAGCGGCGCATCTGGTAAATTTATCTAAAAAATTCCACGAAAAAACGGCCACAGAGCTACTGGGGAGCTACGACGAAAAGCGCTGGAGCGAGTATCTCGTGACGGCCTCGGTCGTGCAAAAAGAGGCTACGAACGAGGACGAGATGCCCCTCGTCGCCTCCGTTATCCAAAACCGCCTAAAAAAGGGCATGAAGCTGCAAATGGACGGCACGCTAAACTACGGACTCTACTCGCACGAGACGGTCACAGCCGAGCGCATACGAAGCGATAAGAGCAAATTTAACACCTATCTAAACGAAGGCCTGCCGCCAAGCCCCGTTTGCACCGTGGGGTTAGCTGCGATCAGGGCGGCGATAAGGCCCGCGCAGAGCGAGTTTTTGTACTTCGTGCGAGATAAAAAGACGGGCAAGCATAAATTTAGCGCGACGTACGAGGAACACGTAGGCGCGATAAACTCTCAAAAATAGCCCGCCAAAAGGCGTTTTAATATAAATTTGGATAAGATTTTGCGAAATTTATTTAGGAGGAAAGATGAGCGACATCGTCTATACTAGAACCGATGAATCCCCGCTACTTGCTAGTTACTCGCTGTTTCCGATCCTGCAGGCGTTTTTGCGTGCGGGCGGCATAGAGATAAAGCAGGCCGACATCGGCCTAGCCGCGCGGATCATCGCCGCTTTTAACGACAAGCTACCGCCTGATCAACGCGTGAGCGACGATCTGGAGATGCTGCGAAATTTGACGCAAGAAAAGCGTGCGAATATAATTAAGCTGCCAAACATCTCGGCAAGCTTACCTCAGCTAAACGCCGCTATCGCCGAGCTTCGC
This sequence comes from uncultured Campylobacter sp., assembly GCF_963526985.1. Lineage (NCBI taxonomy): Bacteria > Pseudomonadati > Campylobacterota > Epsilonproteobacteria > Campylobacterales > Campylobacteraceae > Campylobacter > uncultured Campylobacter sp. The sequence goes on along the minus strand of NZ_CAURPW010000001.1, from coordinate 276,322 downwards.
GCTAAGGGCTACGATCTGCCGCCATGCCCGTCCGAGCCAAAAACGCTGGAGGAAAAAGACGCGGCCGCCAGATACGCTAAAGTGCTAGGAAGCGCGGTAAATCCGGTGCTGCGAGAGGGCAACTCCGACCGCAGATGCGTCGGTGCGGTAAAACGCTACGCCCGCGAAAATCCGTATAAAATCACCCCTTTTGAAAAAGATAGCAAAACCGAAGTCACCTACATGAAGGGCGGAGATTTTTACTCCTCCGAGCGCTCGATTAGCTTTGAAACGGATGAAAATTTACGCGTCGAGTTTGTCTCAAAAAGCGGCGAAAAACGCGTACTAAAAGAAAATTTGGCGGTAGAAAAAGGCGACATAATCGACGCTAGCTTTATGAGCGCGAGCAAGCTAGACGCCTTTATAAAAGAGCAAATCACGGACGCGAAGGCAAAAAATTTGCTCTTTAGCGTCCATCTAAAAGCTTCGATGATGAAGGTGAGCGATCCCGTGATTTTCGGGCATTTCGTGAAGAATTTTTTCGCGGAAGTTTTTGATGAGTTTGCGGACGAGCTAAAAAGCGTAAACGTCAGCGAAAACAACGGACTAAAAGACCTTTTTGTGCGGATTTTAAATTTGCCTCAAGCAACGCAGGAAAAAATAAAAGCCAAATTTGATGAAATTTACGCAAATAGGCCAAATTTGGCGATGGTAAATTCGGCTGCAGGCGTTACAAATTTACACGTTCCTAGCGACGTTATCATCGACGCTTCGATGCCCGCGATGATAAAAAACGGCGGCAAAATGTGGGATAAAGATGGCGCCCTACGCGAAACCAAAGCCGTGATACCAGATAAAACCTACGCCGTCGTTTATGAGGCGGCGATCGCGGATATCAAGGCAAACGGCGCGCTAGATCCGGCTAAAATTGGCAGCGTCTCAAACGTCGGGCTGATGGCTAAAAAGGCCGAGGAGTACGGTAGCCACGATAAGACATTCGTGATGAGCGAAGCGGGCGAGGCTCGCGTGGTAAATGAAAAAGGCGAAATTTTATTTAAATTTGAGCTAGAAAAAGGCGATATATTTAGGATGACGCAAACTAAAGATATCGCCGTGCGAAACTGGGTCGAGCTAGCGCTAAAACGCGCGAAAATCACGGGGCTAAAGGCGATATTTTGGCTGGATGAAAACAGGGCTCACGACCGAGAAATCCTAAAAAAAGTAAAAGCGCAGCTAGCTAGCTCGGATGCGAGTGGGCTTGATATAGAGATATTGTCTCCCGCGGCCGCTTGCAAAAAATCGCTTGAGATCATGAGGCAAGACAAGGACTGTATCAGCGTCACGGGCAACGTCTTGCGCGACTATCTGACCGATCTTTTTCCGATCTTGGAGCTTGAAACCAGCGCCAAGATGCTTTCTATCGTGCCGCTACTGGAGGGCGGAAGTATCTTTGAAACGGGAGCCGGAGGCAGCGCGCCAAGACTCGCCGAACAGCTGCTGGAGCAAAATCACCTAAGCTGGGATAGTTTGGGCGAGTTTTTGGCTCTGGGCGCTAGTCTGGAGCAGCTGGCGGGCTTTAAACAAAGTCCCGAGGCGCAAATTTTAGCCGATACGCTAAATGCGGCCGTAGAGTGCTATCTAAAAGAAAATAAAGTCCCGCGGTTTGAAGTCGGACAGCTAGATACGCGCACGAGCCATTTTTATATCGCGCTTTACTGGGCGAGCGAGCTTGCCGCTAGCGGCACGTCGCTGGGCGACAAATTTAAAATCGTCGCCCAAAATCTCGCAAAAAACGAGAGCGTAATCGCGGATGAAATAAACGCGGCGCAAGGGCGCAAGGTCGATGTAGGCGGATACTATAAGCCAGACGATAAAAAGGCTAGAGCGGCGATGGGGCCGAGCGCGACGTTTAATCAAATTTTGCAAAATCAAATTTTATAAAAAAGGAAAAAAATGAAAATTTCAGTTATCGGAGCGGGAAACGTAGGCGCAAGCGCGGCTAGCGCTATTTTGCTAAGAGGCATCGCAGATGAGATCGCGCTGGTGGATATATTTGGCGACGTGGCGCGCGCAAAGGCGATCGATCTGTCTCAGAGCGCGGCGGTCTTCGGCCTGGACGCTAGAGTTGCCGGCGGAGATGATTTTGCGCTGGTAGCAGATAGCGACGTCGTGGTCGTGACAGCCGGAAGCCCTAGAAAAGAGGGGCAGACCAGAGAGGATTTGCTGCTAAAAAATGCAGGCATCGTAAAAGGTACGGTGGAGAAAATCGCCAAATTTGCCCCAAACTGCGTCATCATAAACGTAACAAATCCGCTCGATGCGCTCACGTACCTAGTCTATAAAACAAGCGGTTTTGATAAAGGCAGGGTGCTGGGGATGGCGGGCGAGCTAGACTCCGCGCGCCTAAAATACGAGATCTCTCAAAAAACCGGGCTAAAAAACAGCGCCTTTAGCGCGCACATCATAGGCTCTCACAACGACGATATGGTGGCGCTGCAAAGCAACGTTAGCGTGGATCTGGGCGGCGAATTTGACGCGGTAGCGCAGGAGGCTAAAACGGGCGGCGCAAAGATCGTTAAGCTACTTGGCACGTCGGCATACTACGCTCCTGGCGCGGCTGCGGCCAAGATGTGCGAGGCGATAAAAACCGGCAGCGAGCGGTGGCTAAGCTGCTGCGTGATAGATGGCGAGTGCGCGGGCGGCAGACTCGTTAAGCTAGGCAAGGGCGGCGTGCGCGAGATAAAAGAGCCAAGCGCGGAGGAAAAAGCGGCGCTTGAAAAAGGCGAATCGCAAACGGCTACAAATATCAAATTTTTAAAAGAAAGCGGGGTAATCGCGTAGCCGATGCTTGTAAATTATAAAATTAAAATTTACGCCCTGTTTTTAGCGACTTTTATGTCCGGGTGCGCTACGGTTTCGCCAAGCGCTCCAAAAAGCAACGTCCCGGTCGCAGCGCTAACGAAGCAAAGTCAAATCCAAGCCGCGACTTCGCTAGAAAAGAGCAAAGTCCAAAACTCGGTAGCCGAAGCGACGCAAAGTAAAATCGGTGGATTTGACGTAAAAGAAAAGGCCTTGCTTGACCTAATGCAAAAATATATAGGCAAAAAAGACGGCGGCGATTGCTCCGGCTTCGTGACGCTGATTAATAGGCAATTTAGTCTAAATTTATTCGACGAAAACGAGCTTGATAAATTTTACACCGCTCGCGGGCTAAAAAGCGAAGCGATGTTTAGGCTTTATGAAAGCAAAAATTTGATCTCGTTTGAAAACCCAGAAGTCGGCGATTTGATATTTTTTAACAACACGACTAAAAGCACGAAAAATAACAAAAAAGCCAAAATAATCACGCACGTAGGCATCGTAAGCAGCGTAGAAAAAGACGGCACCGTGGGCTTTACTCATCATGCAAAGGGCAAAAATGCGGTGGATTTTATGAATCTAAACGATAAAAACACCCGAAAAAACGGTAAAAAAGAGCTAAATTCATTTGTCGCGACTTGCAAGGATAAAAGCGCGTCTTGCCTTGCGTCAAATAGATTTGCCGGTTTTGGCAAAACGCACGCAAACGGGAAAAAATCCCGAATTTAGCGGCCGTTTTTTAAATAAACTCGTCGCCGCATTTGCGTAAATTCGGCGCGAATTTATCCAAGCCGCAAAGTTTGATTTTGGACTTGATTGTTTACTGCGCCCTCTTTTTTACCGCAGCGGTAGTTAAATTTAAGTTTAAAATTTATGCGGTAAATTTACCGCCCGCTAGCCTAAGCGCCGCGCAAAAGCGTTTCAAATTTTCCGACATAATCAAAAATTTATTTAAATTTAACTTTTACTGCGCGTTTTAAATACTAAATTTAACAAAATTGCTATAAAATTATCGTTACTAGTTGAATTTGATAAGGAAAAATATGCTGATACGAAACGACGTTCCCGTTTGGGTCGATATCTCGCGCTGTAAGGCATGCGATATCTGCGTGAGCTGCTGTCCTGCGGGCGTGTTGGCGATGGCCGTCGAGCCGCGCGCTGTGCTAGGCAAAACGATCGAAGTGGTGCATCCGGAGGCCTGTATCGGGTGCCGAGAGTGCGAGCTGCACTGCCCCGATTTTGCTATTTACGTGGCGGAGAAGGGATTTAAATTTGCCAAACTAACCGCCGAAAGTAAAGAGCGCGCTACCGCCGTAAAAGAGAATAAATTCGAAAAATTAGAGGCGGAGCAATGAGCGAATTTTTAAATAATAACGGCGGCAAAAGAGAGATCATCGCTAGCGGCAACGAGCTAGTCGCGCTTGCGGCGGTTGAGTGCGGGTGTAACTTTTTCGGCGGTTATCCGATCACGCCAAGCAGCGAGATCGCACACGAACTAAGCGTCTTGCTGCCAAAGCACGGCGGCAAATTTATCCAGATGGAGGACGAGATCGCGGGCATCTCGGTAGCCCTTGGAGCCTCGATGAGCGGTGCAAAGGCGATGACTGCAAGCTCGGGTCCGGGCATCTCGCTAAAGGCCGAGCAGATCGGGCTAGGATTCATCGCGGAGGTGCCGCTAGTGATCGTAAACGTCATGCGCGGCGGACCTAGTACGGGGCTGCCTACCCGCGTGGCGCAGGGTGATTTGCTTCAGGCGAAAAACCCGACTCACGGCGACGTAAAAAGTATCGTTATCGCGCCATCTAGCCTAGAGGAGTGCTATACACAGACCGTTCGCGCGTTTAATCTAGCCGAGCGGTTCATGACGCCCGTGTTTTTGCTACTAGACGAAACGATCGGACACATGCATGCAAAGGCTGTATTGCCGCAGATTAGCGAGCTAGAAATCTACTCGCGCAGGCAGTTTGAGGGAGATCCAGCGGACTACCGCCCATATAAAGCAGCTCCCGACGAACCCGCTACGCTAAATAAATTTTTCGGCGGTTACCGCTATCACGTCACGGGCCTGCATCACGGCGAGACGGGATTTCCGACCGAAGACGGCGCGGTCGTGGACTACAACATCAAGCGTCTTTTTAACAAAATAAACGCGCACGCGGATGAGTTCGAGCTTTGCGAGGAGTTTATGCTAGATGACGCGGAGATTTGCATTATCGCGTTTGGCTCCGTGGCTCGCGCGGTAAAAGAAGCGGTGCTAAATTTACGCGAAAAAGGCCTGAAAGTAGGGCTTTTTAAGCCTATCACGCTATTTCCGACGCCAAGTGCGAAACTACGCGAGATCTCGGCTAAATTTAGCAAAATTTTGATCTGCGAGCTAAATTTGGGTCAGTATATGGGCGAGATAATCAAAGCCACGCTAAGAGAGGACTTTAAGACGCTGCTAAAAGCCAACGGTCGCCCGATCAGCCCGCAAGAAATAGCGCAAAAAATAGGAGAATTTGATGGCATTTAACTACGACGACTACCTACGCACCGACAAAACGCCGACTCTGTGGTGCTGGGGCTGCGGCGACGGCGTGATACTAAAGGCGCTAATCCGCGCAATCCATAAGCTAGGCTGGGATATGAACGACGTGTGCGTGGTCTCTGGCATCGGCTGCTCTGGGCGCTTTAGCTCCTATATTAACTGCAACACCGTCCACACCACGCACGGTCGCGCGATAGCCTATGCCACGGGTATCAAGCTAGCAAACCCCGATAAACACGTCATCGTAGTAACAGGCGACGGCGACGGGCTAGCGATAGGCGGCAATCACACGATCCACGGATGCCGTAGAAATATAAATTTAAACCACGTTTTGATAAATAACTTCATCTACGGGCTAACAAACTCGCAAACCAGCCCGACTACGCCGATAGGATTTTGGACGGTGACGGCACAGCAGGGCAACATCGATCCGAATTTTGACGCGTGCAAGCTCGCAACCGCCGCAGGAGCGACATTTGTGGCGCGCGGTAGCGTGATAGAGCCGGCAAAGCTGGAAAAGGTATTTGCCGAGGGCTTCGAGCACGACGGATACAGCTTTTTTGACGTGTTTTCAAACTGCCACATAAATCTGGGCCGCAAAAACAAGATGGGGCAGGCCACGCAGATGCTGGAGTGGATCGACGGTCGCACGACTAGCAAGGCTAAATTTGACGCGATGGGCGAGGATGAGCGGGAGGGTAAATTTCCTCTCGGAGTGCTGCATAAAGACGAGTCGCGCATGGAGTACACCAAGGCCTACGACATGGTGATAAAAGCCGCTAGAGACGGCGAGAAAATCGACTTTGGAGCGCTAAAATGAAAAGACAGTTAAGGTTCGTCGGAGTGGGCGGCCAGGGCGTGATACTGGCGGGCGAGATTTTAGCCGCGGCCAAGATTGAGGAGGGCGGATACGGCGTCAAGGCCTCGACCTACACCTCGCAGGTGCGCGGAGGACCGACGAAAGTAGATATCATTTTGAGCGAGCGCGAGATATTTTATCCGTACGCAAACGAGGGCGAGATCGAGTTTATGCTCGCTACCGCGCAGATTAGCTTCGAGCAGTTTAAAGACGGCGTAAAAGAGGGCGGCATAATCGTCGTGGAGCCAAATTTAGTACGCGCAAGCGACGAGGATAAAAAACGGTGGAAAATCTATGAAATTCCCATCATCTCCATCGCTAAAGACGAAGTAGGCAATGTCATAACCCAAAGCGTCGTCGCGCTCGCAGTCGCCGTGCAGATGAGCGGCTGCCTGGACGCCGAGCTAGTTAAACGCGTAATGCTCTCAAAAGTGCCTAAAAAAGTCTACGCCGAGAACGAAAAAGCCTACGAGCTGGGACTAAAATACGCGCAAATTTGCCTAGAAAACGACAAATAAAAGCGTGATTTGAAATAAGATAAATTAAGTATTATTTCGTTATACTTCGGGTATTGATTTATCTAAATTTAAGGAGAGTAAAATGAGTATCGGCATATTTTACGCAAGCGCAAAAGGCCATACAAAGACTGCTTGCGAGTATCTAGCAGGCAAACTCGGCGCACAGCTAGTCGAAGTAAAGGACGCTACCGCACAGGATTTTGCTAAATTTGACGTCATCATCGTAGCGGCGCCTAGCTACGGCGACGGCGAGCTTTCAGCTGACTGGACGGAGAAACTGCCGCTTTTAAAAGTAGGCAGCAAAGGCAAAAAAGCCGCCATCGTAGCCGTGGGCAATCAAGCCAATCACCCCCAAACGCTTTTTAGCGGCGCGGTGGATTTTTTGCCGTATCTAAAGGACGCGCAAATTTTCGGCGCTAGCGACGCAGACGGATATAAATTTAACCACTCCGCGTTTTTCATTAACGGCAAATTCGTAGGCCTAGCTCTAGACGTCAAGGGCGATGAAAACTACGCAAAACGCATCGACAAATGGGTCGAGGAAAATAAGCCTACTATCTTAAATTTATTCTGATTTTCTTGCCGCCTTGTCTAAAATGGGCAAGGCGGATCTTTTTATGCTTGATATAGCGACGGCGGTATAGTTTACATCCCCCTCTTTTTTGGTCTAATTATAGTTTGCGTATAAATTTAACCGGTAGCAGCGGTAAAATAACGCTTGGTGCGGCAAAATCCCAAATAAGCCCAAACGGCACAATGGGTCATTTTGCATGAAGTTAAAAAATCTCGTATGCGTTTAATTTACTTGATATTTTTAAATTTAAGATTTCATGGAAGCGAATAAATTTAACCTTTAACCTTGTTGCCGTATCTTAAAATCCAGCCAAATTTAGGCGGTAGAAGCTCGGTATATTTTTCGTATTTATAACGGTTAATTCAAAATTAAAAGCTTATAAATTTAAAGAGTAATATAACGGGGCCAAAACCTAGCCCCGTCGTACGAATTTAGCTTAGCGTCGTATATCCGCCGTTTACGTCGCTAAAGCTAGCCCCGTAAGCCACGCCCGCGATTTTTACGAGAGTATCGCTGTCCTCTTGGTAGCCTTCTACGCCGTCCGTATTTAGCGCTAGGTACGCGTCAAATTTATTTCCGCCCACGTTTTGTAAGAAATAAGCGCCTTCGCCCGCTTTTAAATTTGCAAGATCGGTTTGCAAATTTGATGAGTCGGTTCCGTCTGCTGCTTTTGAGATTTTAGTGATATTATCAGGTAGTTTTATCTTCTCGCCTTTTGATATCTGCATCATTTTGTTACCTGCGTCTATCGTTATCTTTTTAGCATCAGGATTTTGAGCGAGCGTTTCTTTGATATCAAATTCCTCTTTGTTTAAAAACGATCCGTTGTTGCCTTTAGCCTTTGAAATGAGGGAAATTTTATCCGAGTTTATATTTTCGTAAATTTTAAACGTCGTTTGCGTATCGCCGACATTAGCTACGGCTTTTTTATCTAGCGCCTTATCGGTTATGGTCGCGGTACCTTTAAAGCCTTTGGTTACGTCATTTCGCGGGCTTAGATCCCAAGGCGTAGATAAATCCATAGTAAGCGCGGATTTTGTTGCTAACAAGGAAGCTTCATTATCGGAGCCGACGTCAAATTTAACCGTTTTATTGGCATACTGGGCGCTTGTTATTACGGCTGATTTTACCTGTTCGTTCTCGTAGGTTACGTCTAAGGTTTTATCGTTTTTACTATACATGTCGTCTTGGAGCGTTTGTTTTATGAGCTTGCCCGATGCGTCGTAGGTCTTGGTTACGGTTTCTATGACTCTTCCGCCTTCATTGTTATTTAGGCTTTTTATAACCTCGACGTTTGGAGTGGATTTGTCTATCTCGTAGACTTTGGCTCTGCTTTGCCAGCCGGTTGCGTTTATCGGTTTGTCGTTTTTATCGAAAAACACTCCGTCTGCAAATTTAAATCCGCTATTTTCGTCTTGCTCTTTTTCAAAAACGATTTGATATTTTTTCGTAGAGCTAGCTTCGTATTCCCAAATTTTACTTTTTCCGCCGGTCGCGTCTTTGGCTACTGCGTTTTGGAAAGTGGACGGAGTAGGGACGGTAAAATCAGGCGTTAGTTTGTTATAGATCGATGTCGCGCCGTCTTTTAACTGTTTAAAATTACTTCTATACTCGACGTCTTTTATCTCTATCAGGGTATCGCTGCCGTCTTGATAACCCTCTTTACCGTCCGTGTTTAGCGCCATATAGGCGTTAAATTTATTTTCGCCTACGTTTTGCAAGAAATACTGCGCCTTACCGACTCCAAGCGTAGATAGCTTTTCCTCGATGTTTTGCAGATTTACGCCGTCTTGGGCTTTTGATAGTTCGGTGATGTTTGACGGGAGCGTGATTTTATCTTGAGCATTATCTAGCACGCCAAACTCCGAGCCGTTTGCTAGGTTGCCGGTTTGAGCGTCGATGCTTATTTTTTTTAGATTCGCATTTTCTCGAAGCGTTTGAGGTATATCGAAATTATCGACTCCATAGTTGTTGTGAGTAGTGTATGCAGCCTTTGACACTAGTCTTACGTCGTCTGAAAATCGCCCTTCGTACGCCCTATATATCGCTTCGTCTTTTCCGATGTCGGCCGTCCATTTCGTATCTAGTGCGCTATCTGTTACCGTGACCTTGCCTTTATAGTTAAAGTGCGGATTAAGGATACTTAGATGCTCGGGCGAGCTTGCGTTTAGATATAGCGTACCTTTGTAGTCTAGATTTTCGCTATCTTTGCTGATTTCAAAGTTTATATCGGTATTTGCGTACTCGGGGTCGGTTTTTACGGCGTTGCTTAGCTTGCCGTCCTCGTAAGATAGAGTGAGCTTTTCGCCGCTGGATCTTTCTAATATTTTTTCCTCTAGCGCGCCTTTTTCGTCAAATTTATCTCTAACGATATCGCCTGATTTCGAGGTGCTTGGAGTGTACTCTTCGGTCACTTTGTAGCCGCCTTTTTCATAGATTTTATAGGCTTTGATCTTGTAGTCTTTGATCATATTTTCGCCGTTATAAAATTTACCGTCCGGCATATCGACTTTTATATCCGAGTTTTCGGGCTGAGCGTCTCTTTTGCCAAATTGTATTTTATATGTTATTCCGGTGCTATCGTTTACGTATTCCCAAGCAAAAGCCTTACCGTCTTTTACGTCGGTAGGAGTCATAGCCGCTTTGCCCGTTTTTTCCTCGACTTTATAGACGTTGTTATCTTTATCATCCTGCGATACCAGGTCTTTTATGACGTCATACTGGGCTTTTATTAGCTTTATCTCGCCGTTATCGGAGCTATCTAGGGTTTTTACGCTATCTATGAGGGATTTTATTTGATCGAAGTTTTTAACGATATTTGCCGAAGTATCTTTTAGCGTAAATTTATCGCCTCTTGCGATTTTATGCTTTAAGGACACGAAAGTAGCGATATCTAGCGTAAAATCCTTGCTATCGTCTATAAAAAATTTCTCTACGGGCGCGCTTTTTATTAGATCTAAATGATCTTTGGTCGCGTTTTGTAGCCAAATTTTACCTTCGGAAATTTTATCTAGCAGTTTTACGGAGGTTTTGTTCGCGTCTAAAGTGAAGCTTCCGCTAAATTTGATCGATAAAACGTATTTTAAATTTGACGCGATTTTATCTATATTGCTTTGTATGTTTCCGGCCTCATCTTCTATAGTAAACGAAGTGTTTTCGTCCACGTGGCTTACGGTTTTTTTCAAAAATGTCTTAACGTCGACTTTTTCTATGGTCGGTTTTGGGTCCGGATTTGGGAGCGGTTTTGGACTTGGGGTCACAGAGTAGTCTTTATCGTAGTTTGGAAATTCTTTTTTTATCTCGCTTTGGCTCTTGCCAGTTACCTGCGATATTACCGATATTTTGTCGTTTTTACTTATCGATTCGTCTAGCTTTGCTCCGTCTAGAGTCAAATTTGATTTATTGCTTAGGATAGCGTTTTTTATATCTTCGGCAGAGGACGTCGCCGTTACCGCATCATTGATTTTTAAAAATGAATTTAGGGTTATTTTTACGTCGCCCTCAGGCACGTCTTTTATACTATCGGCTACGACGTTTGATGCGATTATTTTATTTATAAGCATTTTATGGGCGTTTCTCGTAGCGGCATCCGCGCTTTGCGCATGTACCGGATTTAGCGCCGCCTTTAAAATTTCGCTTACGACGTGGCCTCTATCGTTTGTATCGTTGAGCATTTTTACCCAGCCGGCTTTACCGCCCAGATCGGTATTTTCATCCTTGTTTAGCAAAGTAGCGTAAATATGCTTGATGAAATTTTCATTGCTCTCTAGGCTTTTACCGAAAAATTCCTTCGATGCCGTCGTGTCTAACATCAAATTTGCAACGCTGGATAATTTTAAATTATTTGCGTTTGCCGATTTTAGCCAGGCTTCATTGCCTGCGCCTTCGCTAGCTCTACCGAATAAAGCGACGTAAAGTCCTGAAATTTGAGACTGAGTTAAAGACATTTTCACACCTTTGGGTTAAATTTTTTAAATATTTGTGCTTAATATTTAAAATTTTATTATTATATAGTATAAGTATAAAAATAAAACTTAAGCTTAAAATAAAATATCAAATACGTGATACGGGAAATTTATATCGTAAATTTCCCGTATTTTATGCAAGAGAAGCGGTGTTAGAAATGTTTTTGAAGAAAAGGCGTTTTTAAATTTAACGGAGGCAAGTTATGATTTAATTTTCTAAAATAGTTTTTGACATCCCAAATATTTTTACGAAATCTAATGTTTGACCTATGTGATTTACTTGCCAAAAAGCTTTCTTATAGCGCCGAAAAAGCCGCCCGAGCCTTCGTTTTTGCCGCTTTCGTTTTTCTTTTTATCCAGCTTCATCGCTTCGCTTAGCTGCTGCGCCGCCGTGTCGGCATAGATAAGCGCGCCTTCGGGGTCGCAATTAAAAAGATTTGAGTAGCACTCGGAGCTGTTTAGATCGAGCGGGTTTGGCACGATGACGTCGGTTGCCTCAAGCAGTCCGTAGCCGCCCTCTACGCTAAATTTAACCGCGCTCAAAAATGCAGGCAAATTTTGGGCGTAAAAATTATCCGTTTTTTGCTTGATCTCGCTGCCTGCGTTGTAGTCCTGCCAAAATTTAGCCAAATTTGCCGCGCTTATAAACGCACCCGATGAGTAGTTTCCGTCAAATTCGCCCGTAAATTTAGCTTTTATTTCAGGCGGTATAACGCCGCTTATGTCGCTTAGATACCGCTTAAATTCGCCGTGTTCCTGCGCCAAAAAGCTAAACGCCGTGCCGCGCGTGTAGAAGTATTTTCTAAAAAATCCCTGCACGGCGGCGAGTATATAGCCGTGACCGAGCGCAAAGCTCTCGTCATCTTTGGTTTCAAGCGCGATTTTAAGAGTGTCGATGTACTTTTGCGCGTAAAAATCCTCCATGCCGTACTCTTTTGCGAGCCTTTGCGCGATCGACCAGTCGCCCTCTCTCGCGCTTTTTAACGCGTCAAAATACCACTGCTTGATCTCGTTTTCGTTGATCGGATGATAACTCACGTCGTAGCCCATTTTGGCTCCTTTTTTGGATTTATGCGTCGTTTTCGCCGTCTTTAAATTTACGGCTCGCTAGGTAAAAGGTAAATCTGCTTAGAATGTATAAAAACGCTATGTACGCGGCAATCGGCGAAGATACGGTAATCCAAAAAAGTATTATCCCGCGATAAATTTCCATATTAAAGCAAATCAGTAAATTTGCTGCGATTAAAATTTTTAAAAGCGTCAAGTAACCGCGTTTTCTAATAGCTCGAAAAAGCACGCAAACGGCGCATATTAGGATATTTGCGGCGACTAAAAGCGTAAAAACGCGCGCGTCTTCGTCGTCAGTAAGGCTAATGTCAAAAATAACGGCGACGCAGAGCAAAACGCCGCATATTTCTATAAAATTTAGCTTGTTTTTATCCATTTGCATTTTTAGCGCTCGCGTAAATTCGAGCCTAGCTATACAAAATCGACCCCAAACGAATCATATTCGAGCCGCATTTTATCGCTAGCTCAAAGTCGCCGCTCATCCCCATCGAGCAAATCTCTGCGCCCTTTGGTTGCAGATTTTCGTAAATTTTACGCGTAGTCTCAAAGCTCTTTTGTATGGCTCGTTCGTCCTCTACGTGCGCGCCGATACTCATCACGCCGACGGGTTTTAAAAACTTACACTCCTGCGCGATTTGTAAAAACGCAGTCTCGGCAGCTTCTGGCGAGATACCTTGCTTTGTGTCTTCGCGCGCGGAGTTTATTTGCAGCAGGCAAGGCAGCTCGCAAACAAGCCTCTTATCCACCGCAAGCGCAGCCTCTACGCTCTCGCAGCTTTGCCAAAGAGCGGGTTTGAGCGCTAGTAGGTGGTTTATTTTGTTGCTTTGAAGTCGCCCGATGAAGTGCCACTCGATCGGTAAATTTGATAAAATTTCGCTCTTATTTTTGAGCTCTTGCACGCGGTTTTCGCCAAAGCTCGTTTGCCCTTGCCCAAAAAGCTCCAAAACCTCTTTAGTCGTTACGTTTTTACTCACGGCGATTAGCTTCACGGCCTCGCCGGTACGCGCATTTTCGATGCGTTCTAAAATTTGCGCGAGCTTCATTGTCCCGCTCCGCTTAGGCGCATCACGTCGTTAAAGGTCGCAAACGCCATCAGGCAGAGCAAAAACGCCCAGCCGCAGTAGGTGAGGCCGATATAGACCTTTTCGTTCATCTCGCGGCGGAAAATGAGCTCGTAAAGGTTGAAAAATATGTGTCCGCCGTCAAGCGCCGGGATAGGCAGCAGGTTTAGCACGCCTAAATTTACGGAGATCAGCGCGGCGATGATGAGTAGGGTTGAGACGCCGATGCCTGCGGCCTTTGAGGTGATGTCGGTGATCTGGATGATGCCGCCCATCTCTTTTAGCGGCACGACGCCAACGATCAGCTTTTCAAGCCCCGTAAATATGAGCTTTGAAGCGTTTACGGTCTCAACGAGCGCAAATTTGAGCGAGCTAAAGCCTGTATTTCGTATCGTGACGGCCTCGCCTGAAGGCGAAATGCCGATGAGCGGTTTTTCTATCTTTTCGCCAAATATCGTTACGCTCTGCCCGATTTTAGGCGTCAAATTTATCGTTTTTATTTCGCCAGCGCGCTCGAGCGTGATCGCCGTGGAGGTTAAATTTACGTTTTTGCTTATCTCGTCCCATTCGCTGATTTTGACGCCGTTTATGTTTAAAATTTTATCGCCTTTTTGCACTCCGGCGCTTGCCGCGGCGGAGTTTTCAAGTACTTTGCCCACAGTAGGCGCTAGTCTTTCGACGCCGATGTGTCCGAGCGCGATAAAGATAAAAAACGCCAAAGCGAAGTTAAAAAACGGCCCGGCAAAAAGGATGAAAATGCGTCCAAGAGGGCTGAGTCTCGTGTAGCTGTCGGCGTCCTCGTTTTTTAGCCCAGGTTTGGAGTCCTCTTGTCCTTTTAGGCTCACGTAGCCGCCAAGGGGTATCGCGCCGATTGCGTACTCGGTGCCGCCGATGGTTTTTGAGTAGACGCTTTGCCCAAAGCCCACGCTAAATTTTAAAACGCCGACTTTTAGCATGCGAGCGGCGAGAAAGTGGCCAAGCTCGTGGAAAAATATAAGAAAGCTAATCACCAAAACCGTGATCAAAAAGTGCCACGAATACGCGTAAAGCCCGACCGCAAGGATAGCGGCGGTAAGTATAATTCCTTTCAAAATTTGCCTTTTAAGTAGATTTTAAACGCGATTTTAGCGAAATTTTATAAAACTCCGCTTGAAACAGCGATCAAGAGCCGTTTGCACGGCATTTGAGACGGGCAAATTTATGCAAAACGAAGCGGCGCGACGCACGGTCTGTCGGAGCCGAATTTATCAGTCGCAAAGACGCGGGTAGGGCGCAGTCTAGCTAAGCCTGCGGACGGGCGGATGAGAAAAAGCGCCTACGCGAAAAGCCGCAAGCGAGGTTAGCGACGTTTGGGAAGCTAAAAACCGAATAAACGGTGTATGCGGAGTAGGAACTAAGATAAAACTAGACGCGCGAGCTGATTTAATAGCGGTAAATAGGCTAACGCAGCGTAGGGGCAAAAAATAGCGCTAGGCAACGGCGGCAAAATTCGGGATAAAATTTAACGAAACTAGCAAGCAGCCAAGACCGCTAAGCAAAGACAACAAAGACGCGAGCAAACGACGGTGAGAGCGAGCCCGTAAATTTGCATAAAGACGAAATCTTAGACCGAACGCTATATAAAAATAACCCAAACAAAGCATAAAGGCGCGGGTAGGGAGCAGTCTAGCTAAGCCTGCGGACGGACGGCTAAAAAGGCGCAAACGATACGGCACAAAAAACGGAACGCGGATAGACGGAGCCGAATTTATGGGGAATAATAGCTGCAAGCAAGCGCAAAAGCCTAAGCTGTGCGGCAAAATAGCAATCAGACCGCGACAAAAACGAAAATAAACGGCGCGGTAAAGCAAAACAGCAAAAGCAAGCGGCTGCATTTGCCCCGATAGAAACGCCTCACGGCAAAATCTAGCAAATAAAAATGCGCAAAATAATCCGCCTAGCAGGCGTAAAGCGCTATAAATACGCTCCGCGCGCAAAGACCTCGCAAGCGTAAAAATATCGCAAATTTATCCGCCGTGCGGTAAGGCTCGGCTTAAACTTTGCAGATACCGCGCCCATCGCACGCGAGATACCGCGGCAAACTGCGCAAAACGATAAACCTAGCCGTCAAGCCTCGACGCAAAACGTCCTAAAATGCAAACGAGTCGTAATTTATCCGCTAAATTTAACGCAAACCGCCGTCCTAAGCTACGCAAAATCGCTTTAAATTTAACGTAAAAGCAAGCGAGCGGCTTTAAAATTCGGCGTAAATTTACCATAAGCCGCCCTCTACCGCGCGTCTAATTTGAGCGCAAATAGGCAAATTTCAAGGCGTAAATTTAGCTAAAAACCTCATTTAGCCAGGCTAAAATTTTGGCTCTGCTTAGCCCTTTGCCGGCGGTTAGGCTAGTTTTATCTTTGTTTGTGAGATCAAAATCTATACCAAAATGCGATTTTACGCTCGCGATAAAAGGCTTTAAGTCTAAAAGATCGGGGCAGGGCAAGGCATCCGGCGCTACTTGCTGCAAAAAGCTCACGCCATCATCGTCAAAGTCGATACGCGCCCTGGGAACATCGTCGTTGCTGATTTGTATATCAAAGGTCTTGTCGTTTATAAACGGCGCAAAAATGCGGATCTGCAAATGAAATTTACGCTTTTTCTCATCCTGCCCTAGATACTCGTTGCTAAACCAGTAGCCCAAATTTACGGCGTTTAGTATAAACTCAAAATCATAAGGATCAGCAGGCGTCGCGCCTATGCGGCGTAAAAGCTCGTAAACGGGCAGCTTTTCTCGCAACGCGTCATAATACTCGTAAAGCTCGCCAAGCAGCGGGTGAATACGGCCGGCCTTTTCTTGCAGGCGTAAAATCTCGAAAATATACCTGTGCGCAAATGAGCGATGCGCTACGCTGCTGCGTGCCTGAGAGCTAAGATAGTCTAAAATTTCGGGCTTATGCGAAAAGCTAAGCGCGCTCCAAACTCCGCGCAATGTTTCTAAATCGTTATCGCTCGCGTCAAATTTGCCCTCGCGCGTCTTATCGTAGTCTAGCGCGCAGCCTAGCAAAAACTCGCCTAGCTCCTCGCTCATAACCTCGCCGATTTTGGCTAAATTTTTAGCGTTGTGGTAAAAGCTGACGTCGATTATCTTTTGATTTAGTTTTCGGGCTTGTTTTTTGAGCTCGGGTTCTAGGCTCTGCGTTCGTTCTACGATGATATCTCTTAGTCCGTGATCCATATTTTCTCTTTGTTTTAAATTTACTTTTAGTTTATGCTAACCGCGTCGCCGAGCTTAAAATTTCGTCTTTAAATTTACGTAAAAGCTTCTCGCACCGACTTGAAAAATCGCGTATTTTTTGCTCGGTAATAAAAGCCCTCCGCGCTAAATTTAGCTCTTTTTCGTCGCTTTTATATACGCCGCGACGTACTCAAAGCCTGAATACAGCGTGAGAGCGACGCTAAGCCAGAGTAAAAACTCGCCAAAAGGCCACTGCATGGTTAAAAAGCCGATCGCGACCATCTGGCAGACGGTTTTTACCTTGCCCGCCATCGATGCGGCGACCTCTACGCCATCGCCGGCCATCACGACGCGAAATCCTGTGATAAAAAACTCGCGAACAAGGATGAGATACACGGCCCACGGGCTGGCGCGGTCTATCATCATGAGTCCTAAAAATGCGCCAAGAGTCAGCATCTTGTCAGCAAGCGGGTCGATCACGGCTCCAAGCTTGGTCTTTTGATCCCATGCGCGCGCGATAAATCCGTCAAAAAAATCGGTGACGCTAGCGATCACGAACACAAGCGCGGCAAAGTAGTTCATCCAGCTAACGTGCACGCCCGAGAAGGAATTGACGCTAAGTAGCAGCCAAAACATTAGGGGTGCGAGAAATACGCGCAGGAAGGCTAGGGCGTTTGGTAAATTTAGGCTCATTTATTTTTTCTTTCTTTTGGATTTTGGAGTTTAAAATTTGACGTCGCAGCGCGGGAGTCGGCGAAAAAATCGCTAGCTTTGTTTTGGCTTGACTTTGTCCGTTTCTTATTCACACTTTGCTCAAATTTGCTCGCAGCTTCGTCAAATTTGATCAAATTGGACAAATTTGGATTAGATTTAAAAGAGCCGTCCGCACCGCAAAATTTGCTTTCAAATTTTAAATTTTCATCAAATTTAGCCTGCAAGCGCGTTAAATTTATACCGCCGAATTTGCCCAAAATGCGAGCAACCGACAAAGGAGTGCAGGCTAAATTTGCTTTTTTCATTTAAATGTTGTACCGCCGTCGATGATGAAGGTGTGGCCCGTCACCCAGCTAGCTTTTGAGCTGCAGAGAAACAAACATGCGCCGGCTATGTCGGTCGGCTGCCCCATGCGATTTAGCGGGCTTAGCTCGGCCGTTTTGTCGCGCACTTCTTCGTAGTTCGTAAAAGCCCTAAGCGCGTCCGTCTCGATCGGGCCGCCGCTAACGACGTTTACGCGGATATTTTTTTCGCCAAGCTCGGTCGCCGCATAGCGCGCCATGGCCTCGACCGCGGCTTTTGCGGTGCCGTGTCCTGCGTAGTTTTCGATATAGACGAGATTACCCGTCGATGATAGCGATATGATGCTGCCGCCGCCCGTTTTTTCCATGCGTTTTGCGGCTTCTTGCGCACCCACGACAAATGCGTTTACGGTTGCGGTGAAGATGTTATTAATGCCGCGAGGGCGAAGTTTCATAAATTTAGTATATCCGCCTGCTACCGGGCGACCCGAGATGATGGCGTTTGAGACAAAAAAATCTACGCGGTCAAAGTCTACGTCAATCTCTAAAAATAGATCTTTGTAAGTCTCGGGTTCTAGTATATTTAGCGCGTAGGCTCTGGCTTTTATGCCGTATGTCGCTTCAAGCTCGGCGGCTTGGGTTTTGGCTAGCTCTTCGTTTGAGTTATAAGTAAAGGCGATATTTACGCCCTTTGCGGCAAATTCCTCCACGATGGCGCGTCCGATACCGCGCGTTCCGCCGCTGATTACTAGAGTTTTGCCTTTAAATTCGTTTTCGCAATTCATTAAAATCCTTTTATATTATATTGTTTTATGGTTTGTTCGATTTTTTTGAGATTTTCGGTGCTCGGCTCGCAAAGCGGCAGGCGGTACTCGAGGCTTGATATGAGCCCGGCGATATACATCGCGGCTTTGACCGGGATCGGGTTACTCTCGCAAAACATTATTTTATTTACCGCATAAAGATCGTCGTTTATGGCTTTTGCACGCGCAAATTCGCCTTTTAACGCAAAGTGGGTCAAATTTGAGATTTCGTCAGGGAGCAAATTTGCCGTGACCGAGATCACGCCCTTGCCGCCGTTTGAGAGGATAGGGTAGTTTATCGCGTCCTCGCCGCTGATGACGGATAGGCCTGGCTCGTGCGCGAGTAGATCAACGCAGCGCTCGATGCTGCCGGTGGCTTCTTTTACGCCGTAGACGTTCTCGCACTCTTTAAATAGCCTAAAAACCGTGCACGGCTGGATATCTACGCCCACGCGGCCGGGGACATTATAGAGCAGCACCGGGATTTCGACGCTTGAAGCGATCGCTTTGTAGTGGCGGTATAGGCCTTCTTGCGTCGGTTTGTTGTAGTACGGGGCTACCGAGAGGATACCGTCTGCGCCGTGATCTTGCGCGAATTTTGCAAGGCCTACCGCCTCGTGAGTGGCGTTACTGCCGGCGCCCGCGAGTACTTTTACGCCGGTATTTTTGCAGGTATTTACGGCGATTTCGATGCAAATTCTATGCTCGTCGTGCGTTAGCGTCGCGCTCTCGCCCGTCGTGCCTACGGGTACGACCGCATCGATGCCGTTTGCGATTTGTCTTTTGATTAACTTTTCATAACCGATTTCGTCTAGTTTGCCGTCTTTAAAAGGCGTAATCAGCGCCGTCATGGCGCCCGTTATTGCTTTTTTATTCACTTTTTTCCTTTCTTAGGATGATCGTCGTGGATTTTTCTTTTCTCGCGTATTTTTTGCAAATTTCGTTTAGATCGGCCGGTTTTAGCGCGGCTGTTTTTTCAGGTAGCTCAAAAAGCGGCTTTATATCGCCTCTAACGAGATATCCGCCGTATAAATTCGCCACCTTCGACGCGCTATCTAGCGAGTAAATGAGATCGCTTTTTAAGCTATTTTTTATCTTGGTCATCTCGTCTTCGTCGATTTTTTGCGTTTTTACGTTTTCAAGCACTCGCCAGATCTCGTCCTCTACGGCCTCGGCCTTGACGCCGGGATTACAAACGGCTAGCACGATTAGCAGGCTCTCGTCGATGTTACTCATATTATAGACGTCCACGCTGTTTACGAGGCACTTTTCGTCTATCAAAACGCGCTGCAAAACAGAGCTTTGCCCGCTACCTAGATACTCGGCTAGCGCGCCTAACGCAGGCTGATCTTCGTGATTAAACGGCGGGATCTTAAAGGCGAGCGCTAGCATCTCTACCTCGCTATCCTTGTAAATTTCAGCTCTTTTTGCGCCGTTTTGCTCGGGCTCGATGCAGTGGAGTTTCGGTAGCGGTTTTTTGTTTTTTATGCGTTCAAAGTGCTTTTTGCCCAGCTCAAACGCGCTTTTTTTATCGATGTCGCCGCTGATTAGAAGCATAGCGTTTTGCGGCTGATAGTACGTCTCGTGAAATTCTTTTATATCCTCTATCGTCCAGTTTCTGATGTCGCCGATAAAGCCGATCGGAGTCCAGTGGTACGGGTGATAACTAAAAGCGACGTTAAAGAGCGTAAAGTACAAAAAGCCGATCGGAGAGTTGTCCGTGCGCCATCTGCGCTCCTCGGTCACGACGTCGCGCTCGGGTTGGAATTCCCTATCTTTTAGGCTCAAATTTTCCATTATATCGGCGTAAAGCCTAAGAGCCTCGTCTAGGTTGCCCTTTGAGCATTTGACGAAATAATGCGTATAATCAAAGCCCGTGCTAGCGTTATTTACGCCGCCAAAACCCTTTACGATCTCGTCAAATTTGCCCGCTTTCATATTTTTCGTAGATTTAAAATTTAGATGCTCTAGCATGTGCGCGATGCCGCTTTTGCCCATGGTTTCGTTTCGCGAGCCTACGCGGTAAAACACGTCCACGCTAATGACGCTAGAGCCCTTGCTAGCGGGGATGTGATAGATCTCAAAGCCGTTTTTGAGCTTTGTTTTGGAGTATTTTATAAGCATAAATTTCCTTAAATTTTGTTTTTTATATCGTAGCCCACCGCTTCGCTAATCGAGGCGAAATTATCCTCTTTTAAAAGCTTTAAAATACCTTCGTTTATCTGTTTTGCGATGTTTGGGCCCTTGAATATAAAGGAGGTGTAAATTTGAACCAAATTTGCGCCTGATTTTATGCGCGCGTACGCTTCCTCGGCACTGTCTATGCCGCCGCTTGCGATCAAAACCGTCTTGCCGTAAAGCTCGCTAGCCACCGCGCTAAAAAGCTCGCGCGAGCGTTTAGCGATGACCTTGCCGCTTAGTCCGCCGAAATTTTGCAAATTCGCAGATTTTGACAGCGAATAATCCACGCTCGTATTATTTACGATTACGCCTTTCGCACCGCTTTCTACGGCCGTTTTACAGATCTGTACGGCCTTGTCGTCGTCCATATCGGGCGCGATTTTAAAGATTATCGGCTTTTTTGCGATCGGCGTAAGGCGCGCAAATAGATCTTTTATAAAGCTTTCTTCTTGTAGTTCGCGTAAATTCGGAGTATTTGGCGATGAGACGTTGATGACGAAGCAGTTGCAAATTTCGTTAAATTTAGCGACTAAAATTTCATAGTCTTTTATCGCCTCTTCATTGGGAGTGATTTTATTTTTGCCGATATTGGCAAAAAGTGGTATCGCAAACGGATAGAGCCTGCCGACGCGCGCGCCAAGTGCGTCTGCGCCCTCGTTGTTAAAGCCCATCGCGTTTTGTATGCTCTCTTCTTCGATGAGGCGAAAAAGGCGCGGTTTTGCGTTGCCCTCTTGGGCCTTTGGCGTCACGGTGCCAAACTCCACGTGCCCAAACCCGAGCGCCGCCAGCGGACGCAGCATGGTGGCGTTTTTATCAAAGCCACCGGCGATTCCTACCGGGTTTAAAAAGCTAGTTCCTAGCAAATTTTGCGAAAGAGCCGCGTCCGTGACGACGCAGTTTTTAGCTACGATGCTATAAAGTCCCGGAAATACGCAGTCTGAGATACTTAGCGTTTTTTCGACGATTTTGTGAGCGGTTTCGGGGTCAAATTTAAAAAATATGGATTTTAGCGTCTCGTAATTCAAATTTTATCCTTAAATTTTGAGTGATTTTATCAAATTTAGGCTTAAACAAGGGCTTCGCCTTTTAGTTTCGCGTAAATTTCGCAGCTCCTGCTAAGCACCTCGTCGGTGTCAAAACCAACCACTTTTCCGCCGCTGATAACGGCGATTTTATCGGCATTTTGCACCGTGCTTAGGCGGTGCGCGATGATAAATATTATCTTTTCTTTTTGTAAATTCGCGATGGCTTTGGTTATCTGCTGCTCACTTTCGTTATCTAGGGCGCTCGTAGCCTCGTCAAATATCAAAATTTGCGGGTCGTCATAAAGAGCGCGGGCGATGGCGATACGCTGGCGCTGGCCGCCTGAGAGATTGGTGCCGAATTCATTTAAAACGGTCTGAGCGCCCTCGGGTAAATTTGACACGAAATCATAAGCGTTTGCCGTTTTTAGCGCGAGTTCGACTTTGGCTTCGTCATATTCGCGGCCGTAGGCGACGTTGTTCGCGACCGTATCGTTAAAGATATAGACGCGCTGGGTAACTAGGCCGATATTTTGCCTAAGCGAACCCAGATCGAAATTTTTGATATTTTCGCCGTTTATCTCGATCGCTCCGCCGTTTGCGTCGTAAAATCTCATGAGCAGGTTTACGACCGAGCTTTTTCCGCCGCCGCTACTGCCCACGAGTGCTACGGTTTGGGACTTGCTCGCGCTTAGATTTATGCCTTTTAGCACTTCATTGCCCTCGTAGTTTAGTCTGACGTCTTTAAAATTTATCAAATTTATTTCAGCCGGTACGGGCTTGTCGCCGCTTAAAATTTGAGGCTCTTTATCAAGCAGTTCAAAGGTTCGCTCGGCCGCGACCACGGCGTCTTGCATCTTGTTATAAAGGCCTGAAATGCGTTTAATAGGCGTATAAAGCATAAAAAGCGCGGTTAGGAAAGAAAAGAAGCTTCCCATCGTCAAATTTCCGTCTATGACCTCTTTGCCGCCGATGATGACGACCGCCGCGACACCGACGGAGCCGAAAATTTCCATCATCGGGCTTACCATCTCGTTTACTTTTACGCTTTTTAAATTTAGCTTGAAAAATTTAGCGTTTTCGTCGGTAAATTTAGCGTGCTCAAACTCCTGAGCGTTGTTTGCTTTAATTATCTCGATATTGGTAAAAATTTCGCTCAGCTTCGAGCTGATGTCGGAGGTTTTTTCTTGCGAGGCGCGGGAGATTTTTTTCATCTTTTTTGCGAGTTTTGAGAGCGGATAGACGGCTACAGGCATGATAACTAGCGCAAAAAACGCAAGCTGTAAGCTCTGATAAAGCACGACGCAAAGCAGTCCCGCGATCGTGATAGCCTCGCGGATGAGCTCTGGGATCATGGAGCTAACGATACTTCTGATGCGGTCGATGTCGTTGATATTTCGGCTGATTAGCTCGCCCGTGCGGTAGTCGTTAAAAAACTTCATATCCAAATTTAGCAGGTTTTTTAGTAGCTTCTCGCGAAATCTCCTCACGATATCCTGCCCGATATACGCCGTAAAATAGGCCTGCAAAAACGTGCCAAGCCCCTTTAAAAAGTAAATCGCGATGATAGCGTAAGGCAAAAGATAAAGTAGGTCTTTGTTTTTTTCGATAAAAATTTTATTTAGCACGGGCTCGATCACCCACGCCGACGCCGCAGTACCGCCGCTAGCCATCAGCATGCCGGCGATAGCGATGATAAAATACGAAATATAATCCCCAAAATAGGGTGCAAACCGCCGCAAAACCTCTTTTAGGCTCATCTGCTTCATATCTTTTCCCACATGCAACCCTCTGGCGTATCCATCAGGCTGATGCCGTTTGCGGCTAGCATATCGCGGATTTTATCCGATAGCTCGTAGTTTTTAGCCGCTTTGGCTTCGTTTCTTTGATTTATCAGATCCTCGATATAGGCTCGTTTTTCGTCGCTCACGCCAAACTGAAAATACTCAAACACGTCTATTTGCAAGATGCCTAGCACCCGCGCTATCAGCTCCAAATTTGCCGCGATTTCGCCTTTTTTGGCTTTGTCTTTAGGGTTTGCGTCTAGCTCGTCGTTTGCGCTGCGGACAAACTCATCTACGCAAGCAAGGGCTTTTGAGGTGTTTAGATCGTCCCCCATCGCAGACATAAACTCGCTCTTAAATTTCTCGTTCGCGCTCAAATTTGCCGCCGCACCCAAAACTCGTTTTTTTAGGCGGTAAATTTTATCCAGGCGCTTTTTTGCGGCGTTTAGATCGTCTTCGCTAAAGTTAAAATTCGCTCTGTAGTGGCTAGAAATCAGATAAAATCTCACCGCCTCGCCCAAATTTCGCTCCAGCGCGTCTTTAACAAAAAAGCTATTTCCGAGGCTCTTGCTCATTTTTTCGTTATTTACTTGGATAAAGCCGTTGTGTAGCCAATATTTAGCCAGGCTCTTGCGCTCGGCGCAGCGGCACTGGGCGGCCTCGTTTTCGTGATGAGGAAAGAGCAGGTCAAGCCCGCCCGCGTGGATATCGATCTCAAATTTCTCGCCGCTGCTTAGGTGCTTTTTTATCATCGCGACGCACTCGGTGTGCCAGCCGGGGCGACCGCGGCCAAACGGGCTCTCGTACCATTTCTCGTCAAATTTCCACAATACGAAGTCTTTTTCGTCCTTCTTTTCGTCTCTACTAGCCACGCGAGCGACGTTTGCTTCGGTGTCAAATTTACCGCTAAGGCTCAGATACTCCGCGTCTTTTGCGGTGTCAAAGTATATGCCGTCGTCCGCGATCTCGTAGGCAAAGCCGTTTTTTAGCAAAATTTCGATGTACTCTATCATCTCTTTTAGTGTCTGCGTCGCTTTTGGCTTGACGTCTGGCTCAAGCACGTTAAGCGCTCCCATATCGCGCTCGTAGCTTGCGATGTATCTATCAGTGATCGCTTCTAAACTCTCGCCGCTCTCAGCCATTTTCTTTAAAATTTTATCGTCTATATCGGTGTAGTTTCGCACGAATTTGACCTTGTAGCCAACAAGCTCGCTTAGCGTGCGCCTAAGCAGATCAAAGCTAATCGCGCTTTTGGCATGTCCTAAATGCGCGTCGTCATAAACCGTCGGCCCGCAGACGTAAATGCGTACAAAGTCGCTTTTCACGGGCTCGAATTCTACTTTTTTTCTCTTTACGCTATCAAAAATTTGCATCTAAAAATTTCCTTAAAAATATCAAAATCACTGCCTCTAAAGCCAGAACCGCGCTTAAAAGCGTTATTTTTTTAGGCTCGATTATAGCTAAAAATTTCCTTATCCCAAAAAATTTGACGTTTAAAGCTAGCGTCAAAAACCCGCCCAGCGAGCTAGCAAGCGCTAGTCCGAATGCGCCGTAAATTTGCATCAGCGCGACTGCTAAAACGAGGTTAAAAACGAGCGTGATAACGGCGATTTTAGAGGCTAGCTTTTGCTTTAAATGCGCATAAAGCCAAAGCGAAAAAAGCTTAGCAAGCCCAAAAGGCAAAAGTCCGATCATATAAGCGGCCAAAACGCTTGCGGTCGCTGCCGTATCAGCCTGCGTAAAGCTTCCTCGCTCAAAAAGCAGTTTGATGATTGGCTCGGCTAATATAATGCCGCCGATGGTCGCCGCAAAAAGCAGAAAATATAAAATTTCAAAGCTTTTTCGCATCCATTTTAGAGCTTCGGCTTCGTTTCCAGCCTTGATCTGGCGAGTGATTTTAGGAAAAAGCGCGGTAGAAAGCGCGATCGCAAATATCGCTAAAGGCAGCTGAAAAATACGGTTGGCGTAGAAAAGATAGCTGATGGATCCGGCCGCCAAAAACGACGCCAGCCACGTATCCATAAACGAGCTTAGCTGCATCGCGGACGATCCCACTAGGCCGTGGAAAAAGTTGCTAAAAAAGCCCTTCGTATCGGCTCTTTTACCGCGGGCAAATTTAACTAAGCCGCCCAAAAAGAGCTTTGAGATGCCGTTAAATTTGAGCGCGATAAGATGCGCTATAAGCTGCAAAACGCCGCCTACTACGACGCCGAAACTCAGATAATAAGCCGCTACTTTAGGCTCCTGTCCGCGAGCTAAAACTAAAGAGCCGATCATGGCTAAATTTAGCAAAGCCGCCCCAAACGCCGTCGTCGCGAAGTGTCCGCGATACTGCAAAAGCGAGGCTAAAAAGGTAACGGCAAAGATGAGTGCTAGGTAGTAAAAGTTGATTTTTACGAGCGGGACGGCTTCGTTTATGTCGCCGGGCGCTAGGCCTGTGGCGATAACGGAGGTAAAAAACGGGGCGAATAAATTTACCAAAAGCGTGAGAATACCGATAAAGGCTAGAAATTTAAGAAAAATCTCGGCGCTAAAGAGCGATTTTTTGTTTGATTTAGTAAAATTTGGCAAAAAAGCGTTGGCAAAGGCCCCCTCGCCAAAGATACGGCGCAGTAAATTTGGTATCTTAAACGCGATGAAAAATATGTCGCTATAAATGCCCGCGCCCAAAGTAGAAGCCGTGAGCAGGTCGCGCACGAGCCCTAAAACTCGCGAAACCATAATGCCGATACTGTTTGAAAAAAAGCCCTTGATAAACACGAAAATCCTAGTAAATTTTTAGCGCAATGATAGGCAAATTTAGTTTTAAAAGACGTAAAATCAAGAGTTTTTAATGAAATTTTAGAGATAATCGACTAAAAATCAAAAAATTGCGAGAGTATCACGTGCCAGAAAACCAAAACGCGCAAACGTACCTTGAAGACATCGAGATAGAAACGCCAAGCCCGTACGGCGAGGTGCTAAATCTAGTTAGAAATTACGGAGTGGATAATAAATTTATAGATTTTGAAATTTTGGACTTTAAAACCGAGTGCAAAATAGTCGGAGAAAAATCGCCAAGAATGCTAGCCCAAAGCAAGCTAAGCGTCTTTGACGACGATAAATTTTACGTAGAAAAGGTAGAGAGCCTAAAGCAAATTTATAGAGTCAAATTTTACGATCTTAGGCGCGCTAAGCCGGTCGTGCTGCCTAGCATAGCTATAAACGCCAATAAAAATTTAACCAAAATTTTAGCTACCGTTTCGCGCGGAGGAGACGCTGTTTATTTTGAAGAACTTGGCAAAAAGATGGTTGATTTCATCTATAAAAAAATGATAAAAGTAGGCATCCTAATCGGCATCAGAGATAAAACGATGCATGAGGAGATAGCTAAAATTACCTCCGCGCTAAGAGTGAAGGAATATCTGGATAAAGACTACGTTTTTACGGTGACGCAAGGCGTAGAGGCTAAACCCTCGGTGGATGATGATTTGATATTTTATTATAAAAGCAAGATAAAAAACGCGGACGAAAACGGCAAAATCGATCACGCAAACAGAGGCTATCTACTAGGAGCGATAGAAAACGAGCTGATAATAGAATATATAAAAGCCAAAGACGGTTCTAGCGGCCGCGACGTGCGCGGAAACCTCCTAGCTATCCAAAAAGCCAAAACTACGATAACTAAAATGCCCCAAATCACCGAAAATATCTACTGCGCCGAGGATGAGACTGGCATAAGATATTTTTGTAAAAAGGCGGGCTACGTTTATGAAAAAAACGGAGTCTTTGATATCAAAGACGAGCTAGACGTAAATGAAATTTCTTTTAAAACCACCGGTTCTGTGGATGCGGGGCTAGATACCAGCGTCACGCTAAACGTAAAAGAGCGAGATATAAATAAAGACGCCATAGGCACGGGCATGACTGTAGAGGCCAATGAAGTAAATATCGAAGGCAATGTCGCCGCAAATGCCGTCGTAAAGGCAAATAAAGTATCTATAGGCGGACAAACCCACGCAAAATCTTTAATCGAAGCTAAAGAAGCAAAAATAGCCGTGCATATCGGTAGCTTTGAGGGGGACAGCGTCGATATAGACCGTTTAGAAGGCGGCAGGGTAAAAGCTAAAATCGCTCGCATAAAGTCGGTTCTAGGCGGAGAGATAATCGCAGAAAGCGTAATCATCGACACTCTAGCGTCAAATGCGAAAATAATCGTAGCAGATAGCGTGGAGATAAAAAGGCTAAAAGGCGTGAATAATAAAATTTTAGTAGATTTTAGCATGGTAAAAAACTCGGGCGAAAAGATAAACGAAGCTACGGCAAAGATAAAAATCATAAGAGAGCAAATCGCTAAAATGCCGCGAATCCTAGAGTCTAAAAGATGCGTCATAGAGGAAAATAAAGGCCCGATAAACGTCATCAAAGCTAAGATCGAGGAGCTAAAAAACTCAAGCATTACGCCTCCGGCTACTTTTATAAAGAAGCTAAAAGAGTACCAGCAGCTAGTACACGAGTATAACGCGCTTTTAAAGGATTTTAAAGAAAAAAAAGATATGATAGCCGAGCTAAAAGAGGAGATAGTGGGAATACAAGAGGGGATTTTTAACTCCAAAGTGATAAATCACGATAAGTGGCGCGAATTTAACGAGGTTAAATTTAGGCTCGTGGATCCGGCTCGCGATATAACCTATAACACCAGAGAAAACGAGATCGCCCGCGTGCTAAAGATCGCAAAGGTTCAGACCGAGGAGGGCGATATAGACTACGTTATCAAGAAAAATAACAACCTAAGAAAGGTCTAAATTTGCCTTTTTCTTTAAAATTTAAGAGTAAATTTTTTGAGTGCGCGCAAGAGGGCGAAGCGCTAAAGATAAACCTAAAAAACGACTGGAACTACAAGCTACCCGCTAAAATTTGGAAGGCTACGCAAAATCTACTTAGCTCGAATAAATTTAGCAAAATCGTCTTAAATTTTAAAGACGTTAAAGAATTTGACTACGCCGCGGCTCTATTTTTAAAAAATACATTACAAAATGCGCGTAAAAGCTATGAGCTTATAAATTTAACCCCGCACGCGCAAAAGATTTTTGATTCGATAAATAGCGAAGTAAATCCCAAAATAAAACAGATCATAAACTCCAAACCGCGCGAAAATCCGCTCTCGCAAATCGGCAAAAATTTAACTGCGTTTTTTGCGGGATTTTGCGCGTTTTTAAATTTTACGGGCGAGTTTTTGGTTAAATTTAGCAAGATATTCATGCTAAAAAATATCCGCGTGAAGGAAATTTTGGCATATTTTGAGGATGCGGGTATAAAGTCGGTTTTTATCGTGTGCCTCACCTCTTTTCTCATCGGCATCGTGCTGGCATATCAGGGTTCAAGCCTGCTTGCGAGTTTTGGCGCTACGATAATAATCGTCGAGATGATGGGGCTTTTGACCCTGCGCGAGATAGCTCCGCTCATCGCCGCTATCATCGTAGCGGGGCGCCTGGCGTCTAGCTTTACCGCGCAAATCGGCGTTATGAAAATCACCGAAGAGATCGACGCGATGAAAACGATGGGATTTGATCCGTTTAAATTTCTCGTTCTTCCTCGTGTGATAGCACTTATCGTCGCTATGCCGCTTATCGTGTTTTTAGCAGACGTGGCGGGGATACTAGGCGAGATGGTCGTGATGGAAAACTACCTAAATATCAGCTTTGATAGCTATCTAGCGAGGTTTGGTCAAGAGGTAGAGATCAAGCATCTTTACGTCGGGCTTTTTAAGGCTCCGTTTTTTGGCGTCGTGATCGCGTTTATCGGCTGCATGAGAGGCTTTCAGATCGGCGGAAACACTCAAAGCGTGGGCACATATACGACCGTGAGCGTGGTAAATGCGATATTTGGCGTGATCATGGTGGACGCGCTGTTTTCGATTATTTTCACGCAGCTAGGTATATAAATGATAATAAAAGCGACTAATCTAACGACGAAATTTGGCGATAGAGTGATCCACGATGGGCTAAATTTCCACGTAAACGAGGCTGAAATTTACGGTCTACTGGGCGGTAGCGGCACGGGTAAATCGACACTGATGAAAACTATGATATATCTAAAAGAGCCAAGCGCCGGCAAAGTCGAGATGCTGGGGCGCGATCTATGGTCGCTAGACGAAGCGGCTAGGCAGGAGATAAAGCTTGCTTGCAGCGTGATGTTTCAGTTCGGTGCGCTTTATACCTCAATGAATGTGCTGGAAAACATCTACATCCTGCTAAAAGAATATAGCGGGATGAGCGAGCGCTCGATGCGCGAGATAGCGATGTTTTGGCTACAAAAAGTAGGCCTTAGCGAAAACGTCGCTTTGCAGTATCCAAGTGAGCTAAGCGGCGGTATGAAAAAGCGCGTGGCGATGGCTAGGGCTCTAGTGCTAAGTCCTAAAATTTTGTTTTTAGACGAGCCAAACTCCGGCCTTGACCCAAGTAGCGCGCGGGCGTTTGACGAGCTGGTGGTCGAGCTGCGAGATACGCTTGGCGTCACGGTCGTGATGGTAACGCACGATATAGACAGCATTTGCACGATTTTGGATAGATTTTTGATACTTCAGGATAAAAAGATAGCCTTTGAGGGGACGTTTGAGCAGCTGATGCAAATGCCCGAAAATCCGCTCGAAGAGCTTTTAAAAACAAGGAAAAACGGTGGGAAATAAAATAAATTATACTTTGATAGGCCTCTTTTTCGTACTCGTCGTGAGCGCGCTAGGTATCGCGGCGTGGTGGCTAGGCGGATACGGGAAAAAGGCAGATGATTACAGGTCGTATTTCATCAAAACCACAAGCCTGCCAAGCGGCATAAAAAGGGACTCCACGGTCAAATTTATCGGCGTAGACGCGGGCAGCGTCAAGGATATCCGCTTTGCCGACGAAAAAGAAGCCCTCATCGAGCTTGAGCTCTCCGTGAGAAAAGATTTGCCTATCAAAAAAGACAGTACCGCTTCTGCCCAGATACAAGGAATAACCGGCATCGGCTACCTAAATATCTCTAGAGGAAGCGCAAACAGCCCGCTTTTTAGCAAAAACGAAAAGGCCTACATCGGGCTCGAGGCCGGTTTTTTCGACAAAATCGGCGATAGAGCCGAGTACTTAACGCAAAATTTAGAAACGACTTTTAAAAATATCAATAAATTTTTAAGCGACGAAAACGCGGCTAAATTTTCGTCTATCCTAGTTTCTGCCGATGAAGCGATGAAAAAAATAAACGCCGGAAATCTCGATATAAACGCGACTATCGCAAACGCAAACGAGGTTTTGGCAAATGCAAATTTGACGCTAAACGAGCTAAAAAAAGCGCTAAAAAACGCCTCGGGCACGCTTGAGTTCGTAAATTCGTTTACGACCAAGGCAACAGACGCCGCGCAGGCGCTAAAAAATCTACAAACCGCGATAGCAGAAAAAATAAAAAGCGGCGAATACGACGTAAAAGGCGCGCTAAATACGATTGGCGACGAGACGGAGAGGACGTTGCTAAGCTTTCAAAAGCTCATTTCGGATTTTAGAAATACTCTTTTTAGACTCGAGGACGACCCGTACGAATTTTTCTTTAAAGACACGCAGAAAAAGGACGAAAAATGAAAATTTTAAGCACGGTTTTAGCTCTGGCGGCGCTGTTTTTTAGCGGTTGTAGCGTCTTGGCAAAGCCTGCGCCTAGGACGAATTATTTTATGCTAGGCGGCGCGGAGGATAAATTTAAAGAGTGCGAAAATAGGCCGGGAAAAACGGTTTTCATCGAGGAGGTGCGGGTTTTTGGCGCGTATGAGAGCCGCGAAGTCCTAAAGATAGACGCAAACGGCGAGATCCGTCCGCTAAAAAATATAAAATTTTTAGCGCTCCCAAGCGAGATGGCGAGGCGAAATTTGATCATAGCCGCAAGCAATCAGTGCGCGTTTAAGCCATCTTTTAAAAACGCGGACATTAGCGTAAAGTCAAATTTACTCACGCTTCAAATCAAAGATCAAAAGGCGCAAATTTCCATGATGTTTAGCTTTTTTAAAGACGGCAAAGAGCTAAAAAGCGTCGTGCTAAGCTCGCAAAAAGACGCAGGCGCGGACGAGGGCGAAATCGCGATGAAGGCGCTAAACGCCGCATTTAGCGAAGTGACGGATAAATTTTTGCAAGAATTAATCAAATTTTAGAGATAATCGCAAATTTTAAAGGAAAACGATGATAAAAGCGATCGAGGGCGTGATAACCAAAAAAGAGCCCGCAAATCTCATTTTAAAGACGGCCGGCGGCGTTAGCTACGGCGTGGCTATCTCGCTTTTTTGCTCGGCAAAACTCGAGCGAGGCCAGAGCGTGGAGCTAAACATCACGCAGATCATTCGCGAGGATGCGGACTTGCTTTACGGATTTTTAGATAGCAACGAGCAAAAGATGTTTGAGATGCTGATAAAACTAAGCGGCATCGGCGCGGCGACGGCGATGGCGGTGTGCTCAAGCCTAAATCCGAACGCATTTTTAAACGCGGTTAAAAGCGGGGACGCGGCGGCGCTGCAAACGGTGCCCGGCATCGGCGCGAAGACGGCTAGACGCATCATCGCCGAACTTAGCGACGCAAAGATGACGATGGACGAAAATCTGCCTAGCTATCAGCACGAAGCGATCTTGGCGCTTGAGAGCCTCGGCTTTAAAAGAGAAAAGATAAGCAAGGCACTTAGCGAGTGCGACGCGCAAAATACGGGCGAACTCGTCAAACAAGCCCTAAAAAAACTAGCATAAAAAAGGAAAAGATATGAAATTTGCTGTGATATTCGGCGCTAAAAGCTACGAACACGAGATCAGTATCGTGAGCGCCATAGCCCTAAAAAAGGTGCTAAAAAACGAACCTTTATTTATATTTTGCGATAAATTTAGAGAATTTTACTTGATAAACGGCGCCGATATGAAGGCGAATTTCTTTAGCTCTGGTAAGTATAAAAACGCCAAAAAACTCACTCTTAAGCAGGGCGGATTTTTCGCGGGCGGGTTACTCGGCGAAAAAAAGATCGAGGCGGACGTGTTTATAAATTTAGTCCACGGCATGGACGGCGAGGACGGTAAGATTGCGGCGCTGCTAGAGTTTTACGGCCTTAGCTATATCGGCCCTCGCGTGGAAGCTAGCGCGCTAAGCTACAACAAGGAGCTAACCAAACTACTAGCGCAAAAAGCGGGCGTAAATACCCTAAACTACGAGGTTGTAAGCAGAGGAAAGGCACCTAGCCTGCCGCTACCCGTGATCCTAAAGCCGCTTCGCCTAGGAAGCTCAATCGGCGTGAGCGTGATAAAAGATGCTAGCGAGCTAGAATACGGCCTAGACGTGGCATACGAGTTTGACAAAGAGATCCTAGTAGAGCCCTTTATCGAGGGCGTGAAGGAGTATAATCTAGCAGGCTGCAAGGCGGGCGGCGAGATCAAATTTTCCATCATCGAAGAGCCTAAAAAGAAGGAATTTCTAGACTACGAGCAAAAATATATGAGCTTTTCAAACGAGAGCAGGGCGCGCGAGGCTGATATCGGCGCAGAGCTAGCCGCCAAGCTAAAACAAAGCTTTGAGCGCATCTATAACTGCGGCTTTGACGGGGCGCTGATACGCTGCGATTTTTTCGAGATAAACGGCGAAGTCTATCTAAACGAGATTAATCCAAACCCGGGTAGCATGGCAAATTATCTATTTGACGACTTTGAGGTGACGCTGGAGCGACTCGTCGCAAGCTTGCCTAAGGAGCGCGAGATAAGCATCGACTATAAATTTATAAACTCCATAACGTCGGCAAAGGGCAAGCTGTAGAAAATATCGAGTCGATTTTGTAGCTCAAAATGTTTATAAAATTTAGGCATGTCGTAGTCCTGTGCGGAAGTAGGACGCTTTTTTATTTTTAGACTTAGCGTCCCTACCACCGATTTATCAATGAGGATAGAGTATGGAGTCTTCTATCTGGTTTATGAATGGTATCTCATACATATCAAACCCCGCATCTTTTGATTTATACTTCTTTTCTATTAGCGTCCTTAACTTGTCGCATACTATGCTATCCCCGGGCTGTAGCGCTCCTTGCTCATTGTGGCGCCAGTTGTTGTTTATGATTACGCCGTATTTATCGGAATTAGACATGTAGCCCACATTTAGCGTCACGCAGTATTTTACGAAGTCGCCGTACATAGTGTCAACCAATTTTGTCATAAACAGCCAAGGCTTGGATCTGCGTCCGCTGCTGGGTGCAGGATCAAGGCCGTTATCTACGCCGTACTCTACGATAAAATGCGGTCGAGATATATCGTAACTTCTATCTGGACTATCGGGGCTAGCTATATTTTTAAATGCAAAGTCGGTCTTGCCCGTAGACGCATAATAGTTTTGTACTTCGTCTACCACCTGATTTATGTTCGTAAACATCGTAACAGCCAAGGCATCATCTCTGCTAGCGTTTATCCTAGGTATAGCTATAGCAGCCAATACACCTAATATCACTATCACAAATATAAGCTCGATCATAGAAAATGCGCGCCTTGCTGTATTATTGTCTTTACATTTTTTTACTGTATAATATTTGTTCATTAGTCTCTCCTACTTAATTAAAAATCAACCAAATATAATACAATATGCTATTTTAATTTAAGTTTAAAGGATGATACGCTATATTTTACACAAAATTTTACACAAAGAACATAAATGACTACTTTTAGCAAAGATGAAATTTACACGGCGACCGAAGTGGTGCGAAATTTTAGCGCCGTTCTAGGCAAGGTCGGCAAGGCGCAGATGAAGCGCGCGGTGATCGTCAAAAATAATAAATTTGAAGCCGTACTGCTAAACATGGGCGAGTACGAGCGCCTATGCGAGGCCGTCGAGGTGCTGCAAAGCATTTATGAGGCTAAAAAACGAGCCGGAAGCGGCGAATAATGGCAGTCAAAGAGATAAAATACGGCGGCAAAATTTACCGCATCAGCTACGAAATCGTAAATCCAGCGCACAAGGACGTCGCTCTATTTCTTCACGGCTGGGGCGCGAACAAAGAGATCATGAAAAAGGCTTTCGGCATGTATTTTAAGGACTTTCGGCACGTTTACGTCGATATGCCCGGCTTTGGCGCGAGCAGTATGCACGGCGCGCTAGCGACGAAAGACTACGCAAAAATCATGAAATCCTTTTTAGACGAGCTTGGCGCAAGCCCCAAAATCATCTTCGGACATAGCTTCGGCGGTAAGGTCGCAACCCTGCTAAATCCCGAATATCTCGCGCTTTTAAGCTCGGCGGGCATCGTAGCTAAAAAGCCGCTTTGGGTGCGTTTTAAGATCGCTTTGTTTAAGTTTTTAAAGCTGTTTGGGCTTGGGTTTTTATACAAATTTTTCGCCACGAAAGACGTAAAAGGCATGAGCAAAACGATGTACGAGACCCTAAAAAACGTCGTCGATGAGGACTTTAGCTCTAAATTTGCTGATTTTGGCGGCAAGGCGTTTATATTTTGGGGCGAGGATGACAAGGCCACGCCTCTAAAAAGTGGCGAACGCGTAAGTCGCCTCATCAAAAACAGCGAATTTCACGCGCTAAAGGGCGATCATTTTTTCTTTTTGCTCCACGCGCGCTACATCGACGGCGTCGTAAATGCGGGGCTAAATTTGACGGATTTAGACGAAGAAAGCGGGATAGAGAGCGTAAAAATTTTAAGCCCGAAAAACCATGAAAATTTAAGCGAAAAAGCCTGGGGTGCCGACGAAAACGGCGATCTTAAAAATAATACTGAGCAAAATTTGGTCGAACCTGCTCGTGCGGATTTGGAGACGAGCGCAAAAACCATCTCTCAAAACAGCCTTTTTGACGAACAATCGCAAAGCGGCGGCCTTGTGGATCAAAACCCGCAACTTGATGGCACAGGCGACGAAAGCGGTCAGGTTGTTGCGAACAATATTTTTAAAAAAAATTTGTTTGACGAGCAAGAAAGCGCGCAAAATCAATCGGAACTTAAAAACGACGTTTTAAACAGCGACGATCAAAATCAAATTTTGCCAAAAGATGAGCAGGGTGATCAAAAAATCCCCAAAAAGCCGGTGCAACAAACGTTTGATTTAAGCTAGCGCGTAAATTTGGTATTTGCGCTTTTAATCTAGAGGTTAGCATTAAATTTATGCGGGTTTGGCAGGCCTACATCAAATTTACGAGCTAAATTTAAGCCCAAAATCTGTAAAATCTCGGCTGATAAATTTGCGTTTTACGGCGTAAAAAAGCAGGGCGGATAAATTTGCTCTCAAATTTAACGGAAAAACTATCAAATTTACGCCAAGCATGCAAAAATAAACCGCTAAATTTAGCAAAAAGAGCGCGAACAAAAGCCCGCTTAAGCGAACCTAGGAGAAAAAATGAACGAAACCCTCATAAATATCGGCC
Source organism: uncultured Campylobacter sp. (assembly GCF_963526985.1). Taxonomy (NCBI): domain Bacteria; kingdom Pseudomonadati; phylum Campylobacterota; class Epsilonproteobacteria; order Campylobacterales; family Campylobacteraceae; genus Campylobacter; species uncultured Campylobacter sp. Next base: position 240,516 of record NZ_CAURPW010000001.1, on the reverse strand, counting down.
TTACCGCGACGCAGATTTTATTTACGTTTGCGCTCGGATTTTATCTCATCACCTGCCTTCAGTGGTTTTCCTACAAGTTTGAGCGCGTGCTGTTTCACTTCACCAGGCCGCTTTGGCACGTGTTTTTCCTCATCGTGCCGATCGTGCTTTTTTACGGAGCGGAGCGATTTTTCTGGATTTATTTTTACTTTGCGCTGGTGCCAAGCCTCGCTCTTTGGCACAAAAAGCTCGATAAAAAGCTGGTTTTTACGCCGCGAGTCAAGCGATTTTTTGTTATCCTAGCGCTTTCGGTTATCGCTAGCTACGCTGTTTATCTCGCGACGCAGCACCGCGTAAATTTAGGCGTCGTCCTGCCGCTCGTGCTCTCTTTTGCGGTTAGTTTTTTGCTGGAAAAGGCTAAATTTAAGGCCTACGAAAACAGCGCGCGCAAAAAGCTAGCCTCGATGCCTGAACTTAAAATCATCATGATAACGGCGAGTTTTGGCAAAACCAGCATCAAAAATTTCCTATTTGAGCTACTTAAAAATGACTTCGCCTGCCGTAAAACCCCTCGCAGCGTAAACACGCTAGCAGGCCTCATCCAAGACGTAAACAACGAGCTTGCCGCCGGTACGCAGATATATATCGCCGAGGCGGGCGCGCGTCTAAAAGGCGACATCGCGCAGATCACGGGGTTTTTGAACCCGCAGATCGCTATCGTCGGCGAGATCGGCGCGCAGCATATCGAGTACTTTAAGACGCTCGAAAATATCCGCGCCACGAAGCTTGAGGCCCTTGGTTCAAAGCGCCTAGAAAAGGCTTTCGTACACAGCAGCACGCAGGCAAACGAGAGCGAGAAGATAGAAATTTACGATAAAGATCTAAGCGGCGTTGAGGCGAGCTTGGACGGGGTTAAATTTAAGCTCGGAGGGAGAGAATTTGCTTCGCCGCTACTTGGTAAATTTAACGCCTCAAACCTAGCCGTCTGCGTCAAAACCGCGCTATATCTGGGGTTAGACGAGGCTAGGATCGCCTCCGCTCTCGCGCGTTTAAAAAACGTCGAGCATAGACTCGAGCGTATCGATGCCGGCGGCAAAATCATCATCGACGACGGTTTTAACGGTAACTTTAACGGTATGAGCGCGAGCTACGAGCTGGTCGGTAGCTACGAGGGGCGCAAGGTGCTCGTGACGCCCGGCATCATGGAGAGCAGCGACGAGGAGAACGAAAAGCTAAGCAAAATCATCAACAAGACCTTTGATATCGTCATGCTAACAAGCTCGCTAAACGCCGTCGCGCTGCTAAAGCACCTAAGCAGGCCAAAAGTCATCGTCATCAAGGACAAATCCAAGCTTCAAGAAACCCTGGCGCAAAATACCAAAGCGGGCGATCTGATCCTTTTTTCAAACGACGCGCCGAGCTTTATGTAGGCGCATTTTCAGCCAAATTCGGCGTGCGAGCTTATTTTCGAGCGTTTTTGATCCGCATGACGTAGGATTTGGTGGGTAGTCGGTTTTATCTCCGTTAAACAGGCTGTAAATTTACGTTAGCTTTTTAGCGGCCTAGACAGATTTTAGAAGGTGCGATTTTACGGACTTGCTTGCGGCGGCCTTCGCGTGATTTCGTAAAACTGCAAAGCTTAATGATAGTTAAATACCAAGTCTATAAAAAGCTCTTGGAGTTTAGCGGAGCGAATTGAGCGCACTAATCTTTTGCCCTCGCTATGCGACTATGCAATGACAAAAACCGGCTAGGATCTCAAAGACGTAGACAGGATTGCCTGCGACACGGACGCTTTGCGCAAGGAGAATTCGTCGGCAAGGGTATATTACGCGCAGATAATAAAGCCTTAAAAGTACCGAGCGACAAAGACGTACGCGAGAGTCTGAGAGGTCTACTTGAAAAAGTAAATCTGGCGTTTTGCTATCGCTCGTAACGACTACAAAATAGGGCTAAATTTGACATTAACGGGCTGACGGTTTTTAAATCGTCGACTTTTTGGTTTATTTTAAATGGTTTAAATTTGCTGAATTTTTAGGCTGGATTTTTGGTGAAAAGCACCGTAAAATTTGGGTTCTAGCTAGTATTTAGTCTGTTTAATTATAAAAAATCCAATTTATGTCATCAATTTAAATCTAACCAAATTCGCCGAGTCGGCTTTTTCTTTTAGTTCTTTTGAGCCAAATCTTAAAATAATTTTATTGCCGGAAACCGCGGATAGCGATAGTAAAAAGGCATCTAGTTGCGCGTCGTCATTCGTACATTTTATCTCTAAAATACTTCTCCAGCCCTTGCAAATGCGAAATCCCGTATGCTCACGAGCGCTCGTATCAAGTATAAAAATAGAATCTAAATCAAATCTCGCCCCGTTAAAAGCTATTAAGTTTTTGTTTGTTACATATAAGCCTTTGTGGATCAAATTTACAATAAAAATATGCATTAATAACATGCAAAAAATAACAAAAATAGCAGCACAAACCTTTAAAAATAGGCTTTGATCGGCGAAGTCTTTAGATATTACCGTATATATAAATACAGCTATACAAACCACGGCAAATATAAATTGAATAAAAAGATTTTTAATATGTTTTCCCCTATATTCACATAAAATATACTCGTCTTTATCTAGCCTTATATCGTTTTTTAACGGGATGTTTATAACACAATTAATATCTAAATTTATCATCTATGCCCTTTTAACTAAAATGTTAAAAAATATTTTCAAAAAATTATATCAAATATTTTATTAACGCCAACCCAAATTTGCGAGCGATCGGCCGTCAAAAGCGCCGCCCGCATCAAAAAACAGTTTTAAATTTCTTAAATTTATCTAAAATAGTGTAAAATCTGCAAAAACAAAAAAGGAAAGATATGAAAAAAATTATCGCCGCGCTTTTTTCGGCGCTATTTTTCGCGGGTTTGCCGACTGCGCTAAACGCCGCGCCGCAAACGCAAGAAAAACCGACGCTTCGCAAAATGATAGCCCAAATGATAATGGTCGGCTTCAACGGCTCTGATCCCAAAACTGCTAAAGAAGCCGTCTCGGAGGCCAAATATCAGCGTTTTGGCGGCGTGATGATGCTTGGTAAAAACATCTCGGACAAAACGAACCTCACGGCGCTGACAAGCGCATTTAAAGAGGCGCAAGAGGGCATTTTTATCGCTATCGACGAGGAGGGCGGACGGGTCACAAGATTTAAGGATAAAGAAGGTTTTGAGACCTTTATCTCGGCGCAAAAAGTAGCAAAAACGCTCGATCTAGCCGCCGCTAGCGAGCTTTATGCTAAGATGGCGCAGCAGCTAAAAGACGTCGGCGTAAACGTAAATTTCGCTCCCGTGGTCGATGTGCTAAATCCAAAATCCACCATCATCGGCTCGCGCGGCAGGGCGTTTAGCGCCGATATGGACGAGGTTTCGCTGTATGCGAGCGAGTTTATGAGAGCCTCGCAAGCTCGCGGCGTGATAGCTGCGATGAAGCACTTCCCGGGCCACGGCAACGTCGAGGCCGACAGCCACACTGCCAAGGTCGTGATAGAAAATTTCGACTACGGCGAGCTCAAGCCGTATTTTGACGCGATTCGCAAAAACGAAGCTAAAATGATAATGGTCGGCCATATCTACCTCATGCAGCGCGACTCCGAGCTACCGGCCTCGCTCTCGCCGGCGATCATCGACGGCTTGCTGCGCGGCGAGCTCAAATTTGACGGCGTAGTTATTAGCGACGACATGCTAATGGGCGGGCTAAAGGACTTTACGCTGCAAGAAAAAGTGATAAACTTTATCAACGCAGGCGGCGATGTGATGCTCTTTAGCGACTACAAGATAGACGGACGCAGAACCGCCGAGCTAGTCACGCAGCTAGTCGTGGACGCGGTGGGCGCCAAGCAGATACCAAAAGAGCGTATCGAGGAATCCTACGGGCGGATAATGAAGCTAAAAAATAGCATAAAATAGGCTGCTTGAAGGGTAAATTTGAGCTTTTGCGCGGAGTTTATTTTGCGGCTAGTCGGTCCCGCGCGGCGACTGAGGTCAAATTTGTCTCTTTGTCTCGTTTTGTAAATTTGAGTTTAAATTTGACGACATTTTAAATTTGAACTCAAATTTAACGCAAATTTTGTCTTAAAAACCGCTCTGCAAAAATATAAATTTACCCCGCATTACCCGCACCGCTTTGATGCAAATCGCCGCTTAAAAACCGGCTGAAATACCCCGCGGACAAAAAGCGAATTTACGCCAAACAAGTCGGATCGCGAAAATCAGCATTAAATTTATCATTATTGGGCTCAAATTTAAGCTTTTAAAATTAATCTTGGTGTATAATCTAGCCTTAAGAAAAATAATAAAATTTTAATTTTAAGGAGTAAAAATGGACAAGGTAGCAGCAAAAGTCGAAGCGCTAAAAGACGAAATGGTGAAAAATAGGCGGTTTTTTCACTCGCATCCCGAGACCGGATTTTTCACGTTTTTTACGACGGCAAAGATCGCTAGCGAGCTAAAAAAGCTCGGCTACAGCCTAAAAATGGGACGCGAGATAATGAAACCCGAAGCCAGAGCAGGGCTAGGTAGCGAAAAAGATAAAGAAAAATATTTGGAACGCGCAAAAAGCCTATTAAGCGCCGACGAGCGCGAGTTTTTGCCCGTGATGGAGGATGGGCTAACGGGCGTGGTGGCCGAGCTTGATACGGGTAGACCGGGCAAGACGCTTGCGTTTAGATTCGACATCGACGGCGTGGACGTGACCGAGAGTAAGGATGAAGCGCATAGACCGTTTAAAGAGGGCTTTAGAGCCGATATAGACGGCATCACTCACGCCTGCGGGCATGACGGACACATCACGATCGGCCTAGCGATGGCTAAACTCATCGCGCAAAATTTGGACGATTTTAAAGGCAAATTTAGATTTATATTTCAAACCGCCGAGGAGGGCACCAGAGGCGCCGTGCCGATGGAGCAAGCAGGCGTGCTAGAGGGCGTGGACTACCTGCTGGGCGGTCATATCGGCTTTCAGGCAAAGACTAGCGGCGGCATCATCTGCGGTACGAACAAGCTTCTTGCGACGTCAAAATTTGACGTAAATTTCACGGGCAGATCGGCTCACGCGGCGGGCGCTCCGCAAGAAGGAGCAAACGCTCTGTTAGCCGCAGCTCAGGCGGCTCTAGCCATGCACGGTATCACGCGACATGCTGACGGCGTCACGCGTATAAACGTGGGCGTTTTGCGAGCGGGCGAGGGGCGAAACGTCATCGCGCCAAACGGCTACATCGCCTGCGAAACGCGCGGCGAAACGACCGAGCTAAATGAATTTATGTTTCAAAAATGCATGGATATCGTAGCGGGCGTCGCGCAGATGTACGGCGTGCAGTACGACGTGAAGCTAACCGGCGGCACTAGCGGGGGCGATAGCAGCGAGGAGATCACGGACATCTACGAGCGCGCCGCGCGCCAGTCGCCTTTTATCAAAGATGAGCTCATCGTGCGGGATCTAAATTTCGGCGCTTGCGAAGATTTCGCGCACTTTATGCACGCCGTGCAAAAAGCGGGCGGCAAGAGCGGCTATCTGATGATCGGCACCAAGCTCGCCGCAGGGCATCACAACGGCGCGTTTGATTTTGACGAGAGCGCGCTGTTATCGGGTACGGATGTGTTTTTACGCTCGGCGTACGCGATAAACGGCAAGGACGCGTGAGGCTAAATTTGAACCGAATTTGATGAATTTGCGTCGCTTGCGGTGGGCTTGATCGGTTTTTAATCATTGATTGAGCTGACGCGGCGGCGTAGATTTATATTTTTTAGCTTTTAAATTTTGATAAATTCGGCGGTTAAATTTGCTCGGCAGTCGGTCGTAAATTTGGCGGGTTGAATAGAGTCGTCGAAACTGTGCGGCGACAAGGCAAAAATTTAAGCAAAATATGCACAAAATCAGTTAAATTTGACTTTGCCAGATTTGGATTTATTTTTGCGTATAGTCAAGTGCGGAGTGTGATTTCACTCAAATTTGCCGATACCAAAACCGCAAATTTTAAAAACGCGGAAAAATAATTTAAAAAACGTTATAGCCTATTTTGTGATATAGTCATCTATAAAATTTTACAGCTGTTTTTAAGGCAAAATAAATAGTGAAAGTTTATTTGCCTTAATCTTAAAATATTATTTGAAGTCATTTACTATTTTAAAAAAACGTTTTAGATCGTTTTTTATATTTTCTTTATGACGATATGTACGAGATATATACATTGGATGATAAAAGGTTTTTTCTATATTATTTTCATAAAATTTTTTTATTTTTGATGGCATTGACTCAAAAATATTTTGAGGAATTTTTCTTATATAATCATATTTATGATATAAAACATCATGAGAAAATCCTATATAGGTTGGTTTATCAGCTATAAAATCTGCAATATTTGGAGTAATAATATATGGATTGCTATCTCTAGGTATATTATTAAGAGTTTCGTCTAAGTTTGGATTGGCTATATTAAAAGCATTAAATAGTTGAACGACGCCGTTTAATTGTAGCGGTTTATCGGTAATATAACTGCCATTAAAAATTTTTTCGACTACTCGCATAGTAGTATCAACACTAAACTCATACCAATTTAAGTCATTAAATTTTCGCCCTTCAAAGGAATCATAAAAGGTTTTTATTGATCCCTTTGAAATTTCATCAATGTTTCCCACTGGCTTAGAGCTTCCAGGATTTGCCAAAATAATATTTCCAATATGTGTAAAACTATCTCCAAACTGCAAAATAGTATTTAGTCTATATTTAAGTCCATTAAATTCAAAATATTGTGCATATACTTTCACTTTCCATCTCATCCTTTTACGCTACGACGTTTGGAAACTCAAACACCGTTTTTCCGCTTTTTATCGTGATTACCGCCGCGCCTTTTAGCGTCTTGCCTAGCAGCGGGGAGTTTTGGGATTTTGATTTATTTAGGTTTTTGTCGTAGAGATACTCAAAACCCGGATCGATTATCGCGATGTCGGCGAGGTAGCCCTCTGCGATCACGCCTTTGTCTTTTAGTTTTAAAATTTTAGCCGCGTTATAAGACGTCAGAGCCGCCATTTTCTCATAGTCTATCACGCCGTCTCTAACTAGATCTAGCGTCATAGGCACGAGGGTTTGCAGGCCGAGTATTCCAAAGGGCGCCTTGTCGAATTCTAAAAATTTCTCGTCGTTATGGTGCGGGGCGTGGTCGGTCACGATGACGTCGATTAGGCCGCTTTTTAGCCCCTCTCTAATCGCCTCTACGTCTGATTTTGTGCGAAGCGGCGGCGACATTTTAAAGTTCGTATCATATCCTAGTAGCTCGTCCTCGGTGTAGGTAAAGTGGTGCGGCGTCGCCTCGCAGGTCACGTTTATGCCGGCTGCGCGCGCCTGCGCGATGAGCTTTAGCGACCACTCGGAGCTAACGTGCGCGATGTGGATGTGGCCGCCTGTTAGTTTGGCTAGCAGCAGATCGCGCGAGACCATGATTTCTTCCTGCTCGCGCGGCATGCCTTTGATGCCTAGTATCGCCGAGACGCGCCCCTCGTTCATATGGCCGCCGCGGCATAGCGAGCAGTCCTGGGAGTGGTTGATGACGAAGCTACCGAAGTGCTTTGAGTATTCAAGCGCGTATCTCATCACGTCGCTGCTAGCTACGGGTAGGCCGTCGTCGCTAAACGCCACTGCACCCGCCTGCGTCATATCGCCCATCTCTACGCACTTTTTGCCATCCATCTTGCTAGTTATCGCGCCGATAGGAAGCAGGTCGATGAGGCCGCGAGCTTTTGCCTTAGCTACCATATCGCGTGTGACGACGGCGTTGTCGTTTACGGGATTTGTATTTGCCATCGGGCAGCAGGTGGTCACGCCGCCGGCGACCGCAGTCTCGGAGCCCGTGTTTATGTCGTCTTTGTACTCAAGGCCCGGATCACGAAAATGCACATGCATATCGATTAGGCCCGGCATCACGAGCTTGCCGCTAGCGTCTATTACATTATCAGCTGAGGGTTCGTCAGCCGTGATGAGAGCGATCTTGTCGCCGTCTATCAGGATGTTTGCTTTTTGCGAGCTGTTATGATTTACGATCGTGCCGTTTTTGATGAGAGTTTTCATTTTGCGCCTTTGTTTTTGATGAGAGTATCTAGGATCGCCATCCTGACGGCGACGCCGTTTTCGACCTGATTTAGTACGTGCGAGTAGCGCGGATCGTCGGCTACGTCAGAGTTTATCTCGACGCCGCGATTTATCGGACCCGGGTGCAGGATCATGACGCCCTCTTTGGCGTATTGCATTTTACTAGCGGTTAGGCCGAAAAATTTGGAGTATTCGCGCACGGACGGAAATGCGATCTCGTCATCCTGACGCTCGAGCTGGATGCGTAGCATGATGATGACGTCCGAGTCCTCGATCGCCCCTTGCATATCGGAGCAAATTTGACAGCCGAAAGCCTCCATGCCAGTTAAAAACATCGGCGGGCCAAAGAGCTTGACCTTGGCTCCGAGCGTTTTTAGGACGTAGATGTTTGAGCGAGCTACGCGGCTGTGAAAGATATCGCCGATGATGGCGACCGTGAGATTTTCTAGACTGCCGCGATTCTCCAGTATGGTAAAAAGATCAAGCAGCGCTTGGCTAGGGTGTTCGTTTAGGCCGTCGCCCGCGTTTACGACGTGAGCGTCGGTATTTTCAGCTATAAATTTAGCTGCGCCCGAGCTGTAGTGGCGCACGATGACGACGTCCGTTTTCATCGCGACGATGTTGTGGACGGTGTCGATGAGCGTTTCGCCCTTTTTGGTGCTGGAGTTTGAGGCGGTGAAATTTATAGCGTCGGCTCCGAGGCGCTTAGCTGCGATCTCAAAGCTCGTTCGCGTCCTAGTCGAGTTTTCGAAAAAGGCGTTTACGGTCGTTTTGCCGTAGAGCGACTTGGCTTTTTTGGTCTCGGAGTTGTTTAATGCCTTAAACTCCTTGGCTAAATTTAGGAAATGGTAAATTTCGTCTTTGGTTAAATTTGCAGCGGTTACGAGGTCTTTTTTGGTATAGCTCATCCGTTTTTTCCTTAGAAAGATAGAGTTAAATCAAAAAAGCGATATTACCCCGTTTTTACTTAAGATTTAATTTTGTAGCTTGCCAAACTCCGCGCCCAGACGCTGTCTGATCTCGTCGCCCGCGCGCTCGCCGTCTTTAAAGTTTTCCGTGACGAGATCGTCTAGTCGGCTAAGCACCTCAAAGAGCTCGCTTTCCCATTTGTCTGGGTTTCTAGCGGTGTTCATCGTCTCGATAAACGTCAGCTTCTTACTCATCTCGCTTAGGCTTTCTAAAAATTTTTCCTTTAGATCCTCGTTTTTTAGGGCGTCGTCGTAGAGCGCTTTCATCTTTAGCTCTCTTAGCTCGCCGTTAATGATCTCGCAAAAATCCTTGTACTTTTGCACCGAAATTTGACGTACGGCCTCTGGGGAGTTATTTGCTAAAGTGCCGTTCTCGTCGATCTTTCTCGTTATTTTTTGTATTTGCGTGTATAGTACGAGCACGGCTACGACGCAGATGACGGCGTAAAATGCGATAGATGACATTGTTTTTCCTTTTTTGATTTAAATTTGCGGTTATACTGAAATTTTGCTTTTTTTGTTATAAATCGCGCTAAAGCTAACCACCGCTAGCGCGCTCCAGATTAGCAAAAACGACAGCGCCTTAAGCGCGCTAACTTGCTCGCCGTAGTAAAAAACGGCAAGCAAAAGCTGCATCGAAGGCGAGATATACTGCAAATAGCCGATCGTGCTCAAATTTAGCCTCGTGGCCGCTGAGTTAAAAAGTAAAAGCGGTACGACGGTCGCAGGCCCGCAAAGAGCTATCAAAAGCCCAAACCACGAAAAGCTAAAGTGATTTTGCCCACTAGCAGCGACGAAAAATAGCGCAACGAGCGCGATAGGAGCTATGAGTGCGGTCTCGACGAAAAGCCCCTCTAAAGACGGCACGCTAAGGCGCTTTCTAATGAGCGAATAAAATCCAAACGTGATAGGTAAAACGATGGAGATGACAGGCAGGCCGCCCGCGTCGTAAATTTGCACTCCGATAGCGACAAATACGATGCCGACGGCAAATTTACCCGCGCGCGATAGCTTTTCTTTTAAAATCAGCACGCCAAGGAGCATGTTTACGAGCGGATTGATGAAATAACCAAGGCTAGCTTCCACGATCTTGCCGATATTTACGGCATAGGCGAAGACCCACCAATTTGCGGCGATTAAAAGCCCCGTGACAAACAGCCAAAACGTTGTTTTTTTGTTACTTAAAATTTTCTTTGCGGCGCCTAGTTTGCGGCTAAATTTAAGTAGCAAAAACAAAAACAGCACCGACCAAAGGATGCGGTGAGCGACGATCTCGGTGGCCGAAAGCGCGCCGAGTTGTTTAAAATAAATAGGAAAAAGGCCCCAGATCATAAAGACCGACAAGCCGTAGATTAAGCCGATTTTGGTTTGATTTTTGTCCTTCATTTTTCCGCTTTTTTGGCGAAATTATATTTATTTGTCGTTAAGCAGAGCTTATGCGGCGAAAAAACGCGATTTTGAAGCTAAAATTTGAAATTTTATCTGTAATAAAATTTCTTTTAGCTAAAATCGGCGTTATTTTTAAGAAAGGTTTAAAGATGTGGAGTAGAGATTCGTGGAGAAAATTTAATATCTTACAGCAGCCAAGCTACCCCGACGAGGCCTTGCTAAAAAAGGCCGAGGATAAGCTAAAGACGATGCCGCCGCTAGTTTTTGCAGGCGAGGCTAGAAACCTAAAGCAAGACCTTGCTAAGGTTTGCAATGGCGAGGCGTTTTTGCTGCAAGGGGGCGACTGCGCGGAGAGTTTTTCAAATTTTAACGCCGTAAATATCCGCGATATGTTTAAAGTGATGTTACAAATGGCGATCGTTTTAACCTTTGCTGGACGCTGCCCCGTCGTAAAAGTAGGGCGAGTGGCGGGTCAGTTTGCCAAGCCTAGAAGCTCGGACTACGAGGAGCAAGGCGGCGTAAAGCTACCCAGCTACCGCGGCGACATCATAAACGGCTTTGAATTTAACCAAGACGCCCGCGTGCCCGATCCAAATCGCATGATCGAGGCGTATTATCAAAGCGCGTCCACGATGAACCTGCTTCGCGCCTTTTCTCGCGGCGGTCTAGCCGATCTGCACGAGGTAAATCGCTGGAACCTAGGCTTTATCAAAAAGCCCGAGCTTGACGCTAAATACGGCGAGCTAGCCAGGCAGCTGAGCCAAACTCTAGCGTTTATGGGAGCTTGTGGTATAAATGCCTCAAACACGCCCGCGCTTAGCGAAACTAAGGTCTACACCTCGCACGAGGCGCTCTTGCTGCCGTACGAGGAGGCGCTCACTAGAGAGGATAGCCTCACCGGCGACTGGTACGACTGCTCGGCGCATATGCTCTGGATCGGCGAGCGTACTCGCGGCATAAACGACGCTCACGTGCATTTTCTAAGCGGCGTGCACAATCCTCTTGGCGTCAAGATCGGGCCAAACGCTACCGCGCAGGACGTTATAACGCTCGCAAATGCGCTAAATCCACAAAATGAAGCGGGTAGACTAAACGTAATAATTAGAATGGGCGCGGATAAAATCGGCGAGAAACTGCCTAAAATCCTACGCGAAGTAAAACGCGAAGGCCTAAACATCGTCTATAGTATCGATCCGATGCACGGCAACACGATAAAAGCCGCAAACGGCTACAAAACGCGCGAATTTGACAAAATCCTAGCCGAAGTGCAGAGCTTTTTTGAGATACATAGAGCCGAAGGCACGCATGCGGGTGGCGTGCATCTAGAGATGACGGGTCAGGACGTGACCGAGTGCACGGGCGGATCGTTTAAGCTAAACGAAAGCGATCTAGCCCACAGATACGAGACGCAGTGCGATCCGCGCCTAAACGCCGACCAGTCGCTAGAACTAGCGTTTTTAATCGCTGAGTTTTTAAAGAAAATTTAGCTTTAGCAGGCGTAAATTTGATGAAATTTGCGCCCTTTTATAAATTTGTAAATTTAGCAAGGCTCAAATTTAGCTCGTAAATTTACGGAATCCAAACGAGTCAAATTTGCTCACGCCCGCCTTTTATCTTTTAAATTTGACCGCTTTTCGCGCTTTTAAATTAAATTTGCCCCAAATTTTGCGAATTTCTTAAAATTTAATCCAATTTTCGCTACATTAATGAAAAATTATCAAAATCGGAGAAAATTAATGAGCGATGTTTACGATATTATCGTTATCGGCGGCGGTCCTTGCGGTATCGCGACCGTCGTAGAGGCTAGGGCGAACGGATTAAAAAAAGTCTTGCTTCTCGAAAAGGGCGACAATCACAGTCAAACGATACGTAAATTTTACAAAGACAACAAGCGCGTGGACAAGGAGTACAAAGGTCAAGACAGCACCATCCACGGCATCGTGTCCTTTGAGGACGGTACGAAAGAAAGTACGCTTGATTATTTTGATAAGCTGCTAGACCACGACGAGATAGAAGCGGTTTTTAACTCCGAGGTCGAAAGCGTGAAAAAAAAGGACGATTTGTTTTTCGTACACACCGCAAAGGGCGACTACAAGGCCAAAAACGTTATGATAAGTATCGGTAAGATGGGGCGTCCAAACAAGCCGGACTATAAAATCCCGCCTTCGCTAAACGGAGTCGTAAATTTTAATCTAAACTCCTGTTCCAGCGGCGAAAAGGTGCTAGTCGTCGGCGGCGGAAACTCGGCCGTAGAGTACGCTATCGAGCTGTGCCAATACAACAAAACTACGCTAGCGTACCGTAAGGACAAATTTAGCCGCGTAAACGACGTAAATTTAGCCGCGCTTTGGGAGCTGGAGAAGGCAAATAAGCTAAAAGTCCGCCTAAATCACGATATCACCGAGATAGAAAACGAATCAGGACGCGTTAGGGCGCACTTTTCAAACGGTAAAATCAGAGTCTACGACAGAGTCGTCTACGCTATCGGCGGCTCGACTCCGGTGGATTTTTTACAAAAATGCGGAGTAGAGCTTGATGCGGATAAAGATCCTATCGTAAACGAGCACTACGAAAGCAGCGTCGGCGGGCTGTATATCGGCGGCGACATCGTGCTAAAAAACGGCGGATCGATAGTGCTAGCGCTAAATCACGCGCATAAGGTAGTTCAAAACATTAAGGAAAAGTAGAGTTGAGAGCGTTAAATTTAGTCTTATTTTTTATCTGCGGTTGCTTGCTTACGCTTGGCGGTTATTATTTGTATTTCGAGTTTTCTAAACAAGGCGGCGACCAAAGCGCAAAACAGCTCGCCGTGCAGGTAATGAACGTCGAGGAACTGCCTAAAGACGAGCTTACGCAGGCTAAAGAAGATAAAAATTTAACCCCGCAAAATCGCATTTCGCCAAATTTGATAGATGAAAAAAATTTGGATGCAAACGATACCGACGCGCCCGTTTTGGGAAATGAGTCCGAGCTAAAAGAACAAATCCGCGTCCTGCGCGCGCAAAACAAGCTCCTATACGATGACAACCTCGATCTAGTCGGTAAAAACCTAGAGATAACAAATCAGCTAAACGAGCAAAAAGCCGAGCTGGAAGCTAGACGAAAGCAAGCCGCCGGCGCTAACGACAAACAGCGCCTAAGCACAATCGACGAGCTAAATAAAAAACTAGCCAAAGCGCAAGAACAAAACGAAAAAAATAAAAATTTAGAGCAAAATTTAACCTCGCTACGAGCAGAGATAAAAAATCTAAAAGCCCAGCTTGAAAAAAAGCAGAGCGAATTTGACAAATCAAGCGCTAAAACGCAAAACGAAAATCAAAATGCGCTAAAACGGCTAGAGGCTCAAAATGACGCGCTAAAAAACGAAGCGCAAACCAGCAAGGCAAAATTTGAAAACGAGCTAAAAACGGCAACGGCGGAGGCGGCGAAACTAAAGAACGAAAACGCAAGGCTAATGAGCGAACTGGGGCTAAAAGATAGCGAGATAAAGAGGGTTTCGAGCGAATTTAACGCTCAAATTTCATCCCTACAAAGCTCTAACAAAAATCAAATTTCATCGCTAGAAAAAGAGCTCAATGCGGGCAAAAGAAAAATAACCGAGCTTGAAGCAAGTCTTGAAATCGCAAATAAAAAGGCCGAGTCAAAAGATAATCTAAAAGCGATGAACGACGAGCTAAATACGGCAAATAGCGAGCTAAACGCGAAAATAGAAAAACAATCGCAGGACTTTGAAAAAGAATCACAAAAGCTTTTAGCTCAAATAGACGCGCTAAAAATAGAACTCGAAAATGCTCGTCAAAGCGCGATTAGCACTCAAAACGACTATCAAGCCAAAATAGACGAACTAGTAGAGCAATCGGCTAAAAAAGACGAGCTTTTGCAAAAATCGGACGCCAAAATCTCGGAGCTAAACGAATCGCTAATCGCCCAAAAAGAGCTGCTAGCAGACGAGATCGCCGCCGGTAAAAAAAATATCCAAAACTATAAAATTTTAAACAATAAAATTACCACTCTAGTCGATGAAAATCTAAAATCAAACGAGAGCTTCAAAGAGCAAATAAACGAGCTAACAAACCAAATAGCAAAAAAAGACGAGGAGATAGCGGAGCTAAAAAAGCAAGCGCTAAACGAGGCGCAAAACCTAAATCAAACAAAGGAAAATTTAGCTAAAACCAGCGCGCAAAGAAATCTCGCAAAGGGCGAAGTATCGCAAATAATGGCTAAAAACGAGGAGCTAATGAGCGAAAATGAAAACCTAAAAAAGATAATTCAGCTAAATTTTAGAGCCGAAGTACCCAAAAAGGTGGTTTTCATCGCCTCCGTCGAGTGCACGGATATGAGTGCGGGCTCTGATAAGCCGACGCAAACGTGCAAAAATAAAGTAAGCGACTTTTTGCAGAGCTATAATTCAAATTATTACTTTGAAATCACACCGATAGTAAGCCGCGGTAACTTTATCGCTACCTCAAAAGCAGCTAAAACTATCCCTCAAGACGAACTTGAAAAGATCGATTCGTATGCGAATTTCGGTATCGGCAAGGAGCGCGCTAAGGTCGCCGGAGAGCTGATAAAAGACGAATTCGGCGACTTTTCGCGTATATCTTACAGCAACGACATAATAACATCCGAGGATAAGCAGGGCTTTATCATAAAGGTCTATAGATGATAATCACTCAGCCTAAAAACGGCTACCGCTACAACAGCGACACGATGTTTTTGTACGACTTCATCCGTGAGGGCGGAGTGCGCGGCGAGGTGCTAGACGTTGGCTGCGGTAGCGGGGTTTTGGGACTGCTTTTAAAGCGCGATTTTCCTAAAATTTCGCTTAGCTTACTCGATATTTTAGAAGCTAACGTAAATTTAGCCGCCGCAAACGCTAGCCAAAACGGGCTTGAAGCCGAGTTTATAACGGCTGATCTTGCTAAATTTAAGAGCGAAAAAAGATATGATCTCATCGTCTCAAACCCGCCTTTTTATCACGACGGCGCGAAAAAAAGTGAGAACGAACACCTTCGCACCGCTAGATACAGCGAAAATTTGCCCCTTAGAGAGCTTGTAGGTAGGGCAAATTCGCTCCTAAAGCCGCGCGGAGTTTTTAGCTTTTGTTACGACGCTAAGCGCCTAGCTGAAATTTTGCTTTGTTTGAGCGAGTTTAAATTTACGCTTACCAGGCTTTGCTTCGTGCATCCAAAAGCAGACGCCGCGGCAAATTTAGCGCTCATCGAAGCTAAAAAAAGCTCAAAATCCTTAGCTCAAATTTTGCCTGCGATTTTCGTTTTTGAAGGCGGAGTTTATAGCAAAAAAGCGGCCCAAATTTTTGCTGCGGCAAATATGCAAAGCAAGGACGCGGCGGAGTGAATTTGCTAAGACAAAGCGGCTTTAGTTATGAATTTGACGCTAGCAAATGCGAGCGGTGCGGCGGCAAATGCTGCACGGGAGAAAGCGGCTATATATGGATAAGCTCGGCTGAAATTTCGGCGCTGGCGGAACATTTAAAAATAAGCGAGGATGATTTTAGATCGCGATTTTTAGATAAATTCGGATACAAATTTAGCCTCAAAGAAAAGCCCTATGAGGGCGGATTTGCGTGCGTATTTTTTGACGAAACGGCAAAAAACTGCTCGGTTTACGACTTTCGCCCGAGCCAGTGCCGCACCTTTCCGTTTTGGGACTATTTTAAGGATAAAATCAATGAATTGGAGAAAGAATGCGCGGGAATAAAGCGATTTTAAAATTTATTTTGGCGGCTTTGCTTGTTTGTTTTGCTACCGCTAAAGAGGACTTTAACGAGAATTTATACGTTATCAAAGCGCTAATGGCGGTCGAAAACGCTAAGCATGACGAGGCGACCGAGCTTTACGAGCAGCTTTACGAAAAAACCAAAAACACGGACTATCTAAAAGAAGCGCTAAGACTTGCGTTTTTTTCTAAAAACGTAAATTTTAAAAGCATTTTAGCGCTCAGCCAAAAAGTGCTAAAAGACGACGTGGACGTACTTCGCATACAGGGCGCAAATTTGATGAGCGAAAACAAACTAGACGAAGCCGCAAAGATAATGAAAGAGCTCGTAAAAAAAGAAGACATCTCCAAAAACCACGTCATGCTCTCTGCCGTCTACTCGATGCAAAACGACAACAAAGCCGCCTTGGGCGAGCTAGAGCGCGCATACGAGCTAGATAGAAGCGTGGAAAATCTACTGCGAATAGTCGATCTTTTGTACAATAAAATGAACGACAAAAAAGAGGCGATCAGGTACCTAGAGAGCTCGCGCCGTATAGACGGCTGCGAGGTCGAGACCTGCACGGCGCTAGTTGATATCTATGCGCAAGACGGCCGCTACTCCGATATGATCGATGTTTACGAGGGGCTTTTTGAAGCGACTAGAGAAAAAACCTATCTCGAAAAAGCACTTGGCGTCTATGTCTATCAAAAAAACTACGACGGTGCGATCAAATTTTTGCAAAAATACTCCTACAACGACGATGCTCTGATGGATCTTTACGCCGCGACGGGGGATTTTGCTAAGGCTTATAAAAAGGCGCAGGAGGCCTTTGATAAGAGCTTTAATCTCGAATATCAAGCCAAAATGGCGATATATCAATACGAAAGAGACACAAATAAACAAACTAAAAAGATAGATAAAGATAGCCTCAAACAAGTCGTAAATAACTTTGAAAAATCGGCCGTAAAGCTAAATAACGCTCTATACCTAAACTACTACGGCTACCTACTCATCGACCACGATATAGACGCGAAAAAGGGGATAGATCTGGTAAATAAAGCCCTTGAGCTAGAGCCCGGATCTGTGTTTTATCTAGACTCGCTAGCGTGGGGATACTATAAGCTTGGCGAGTGTAAAAAAGCCGACGAGATAATGAGGCAAACTCTTCATAACGAGGAATTTGTAAATTCGCCCGAAGGTAAAGAGCACATAAACGCTATCAAAGAGTGCCTAAAAAAGGGTAAAAAATGATACTAGATCAGATAATCGAACGAACTAAAGAGGACTTGGCGCCACGAAAATCGCAAACGCCTTTTGAAAAGCTTCAAGAGCTCGCGGCCAAAAATCCTCGCGAGATAAAAGATGCGGCAAAAGCGCTAAAAAGCAGCTCAGACGAGCCGTATCGCATTATCGCCGAGGTCAAAAAAGCAAGCCCTAGCAAGGGGCTGATAAGGCAAAATTTCGCGCCCGTAGAGATAGCCAAAGAGTATGAAAAGGGCGGCGCAAACGCTATCTCGGTTCTAACCGAGCCGCATTTTTTTAAAGGAAATTTAGAATATCTAGCCGCTATCAGACAGGCAAGCTCGCTACCGCTACTTCGCAAGGATTTTATCGTAGACGAGTATCAAATTTTAGAAGCGCTCGTTTACGGAGCCGACTTTATCTTGCTTATCGCAAAGGCTCTTAGCGCGGGCGAGTTAAAGCGGCTGCTTGATTATGCGCGCTCTTTAGGGCTTGAGGCACTAGTGGAGACGCACGATGAAGAGGACGTAGAAAAGTCAAATTTCGCACGCGCAAAGATAGTCGGGGTAAATCACCGAAATTTAAGCACGTTTGAGATGGATATGAGCCTTTGCGAGAAGCTGTTTTCTAAAATCAAAAATGTAAGCGTCATCGTCGCCGAAAGCGGTATCTACGAGCATTCACAGCTAAAAGAGCTTCATGCGCAAGGAGCCGACGCGTTTTTGATAGGCGAGCATTTTATGAGGCAAGAGGACTTGGCAAAAGCCGTAAAAACCGTAAAGGAGGGCTAGGATGGATCACATTTGCGCGCCGTGGAGGAGCGAATATTTCGGTAAAAAGGAGCAGGGCTGCGTCTTTTGCAACGTCGTAAATCATCCCGAAAAAGACGCCCAGACTGGCGTTTTGTTCCGCGCAAAGCGGTGTTTTGGGATCATGAATCTCTACCCGTATACGCCAGGGCACTTTATGGTGATACCTTACGTGCACACCGATAATATCGAAAGCCTAGACGAGCAGACGTGGTCGGAGATGAGCGCTTATGTGCGCGAGGGCGTGAAAATTTTAAAACGCGAACTAAACGCGGCGGGCGTAAATATCGGGATGAATCTAGGCAAAGCAGGGGGTGCGGGTATCGCAGAGCACGTACACTATCATCTAGTGCCGCGATGGAGCGGAGATACGAACTTTATCACGTCTATCGCCGAGGTGCGCGTAA
Organism: uncultured Campylobacter sp.; assembly: GCF_963526985.1. Taxonomy (NCBI): domain Bacteria; kingdom Pseudomonadati; phylum Campylobacterota; class Epsilonproteobacteria; order Campylobacterales; family Campylobacteraceae; genus Campylobacter; species uncultured Campylobacter sp. Next base: position 221,872 of record NZ_CAURPW010000001.1, on the reverse strand, counting down.
ACGGCGTGCCTTTTACTCCGCTTTACGAGAAGCTAAAAGCCGCGTTTGCGGACGTTTGCTTTAATGAGCGGTAAATTTATTTTTACCAAATTATTTTTTGGTAGAATTATTAAAATTAAAAGATATTGAGGCATACGATGAGATTTATTTTGCCGATATTTTTGTCATTTTCTTTTGTTTTTGCAGATTTTAGCTGTGATGATGCTTTGGCCGAAAAGCAGCGATTTTTCTCTCAAAATTTAACATTTTCGGGAGAATTTGAGCCAAGCTGCAATGACTCTATCCTAGGGATAAAAGAGGCTCAAATTTTACTCTCGGCCGCTCAAAAGATCCGCGCCGAAAGCCTTGCTTGCGTCGGAAATTTAGCGACTAAAAATTTAAACGAGTTTAAATTTAAGATACTAAAAGCCTCCTATGCGCCCGAAATTTACGCCAAAGAGCTAGAGAGTCCAGACGAATACGAAAAACTCGTATCGCAAAACAGAGCCAGGCTTCGCTACTGGGGACATCAAAGTTTAAGTAACTTCACGGTTTTTAAGGACTTTAACAAAGACTACAACGCCGTCTTGGGGCTGCTGGTAAACTACTACAAATCAAATTTCAAAATAGACGAAGGCAGCGCGATTTATTATGCTTCAAAGGTCGCAAACGAGTTTTTAAAATTTGCCGCCGCGACTCTGCAAAACGGCGATATGGATGAGCTTGCGAGAAAAGTTAGCGACCCGACCTTTACAAAATACGGCATAAATGAGGCGATATATTCTGGCGCCGTGTCGCAAGCCTCGCTACAAAACGCCTTTAACGCCGCGCTTCTTTACGAAAAAAGCGAGGACGTGATAAGAGAGTTTTTGCGTGCGGGGGTAAATTTAAACTACGGCTTTGAGAGTCCGCTGTTTTTCGCTCTTAAAAATTTAAATAACGTAAAGCTCCTGGTTTCTAGCGGAGCGGACGTAAACTACGAAAATCTGCTCGGTATCACTCCGCTTTTTAAGGCCGTACAGCTAAACGACATAAATTTGGTCAAATTTCTGCTCAAAAACGGAGCGCTGGTAAACAAAAGGCTGATAGACGTGAGCACGAAGCTTGCCTATAGCTCAAATTTGAGCGTCCAACTGCCGAGCTTCGTGAAACTCTGCGACTTTGACGCGGCGTCAAAAAGCGTACTGATGAGCGCGGCGGGGGCGGCTGATGTGGAGATATTGCAGCTTTTGGTAGATAACGGCGCGGACGTGCAGGCAGTTGATGATAACGGACTAAACGCCCTAGACTACGCGATCATCGGTAAAAAAGAGATCAACGCGCAGTATCTAAGGGCGATGGGGCTTGAGTCAAATTTGATCACCGAATAAGGAGAAAATATGAAAGGAACGGCTTTTATCACGGGAGCTACGTCGGGTTTTGGCGAAGCGATAGCTAGGATGCTGAGCCGCGAAGGCTACAAGATCGTAGCGCTCGCTCGCCGCAAGGAAAGGCTCGAGGCCTTAGCTAAACAGCTTGGAAATACGCATATCATCGTCGCCGACATCCGCGATAAAAAGGCGGTTTTTGACGGCGTGGCAAATTTACCGCAGGAGTTTCGCGATATCGAAGTGCTCGTAAATAACGCAGGCCTAGCGCTGGGGCTTGAAGGCGCGGCGGAGACTAGCATCGAGGATTTTGAGACGATGGTCGATACCAACATTAAGGGCTTTTTATACTCGACCAAGGCCGTTTTGCCCCTCATGATCTCGCGAAAGAGCGGCTATATCTTTAATCTAGGCTCGACCGCGGGCGCATGGCCGTATCCGGGCAGTCACGTTTACGGCGCGAGCAAGGCGTTTGTAAAGCAGTTTAGCAGAAACCTACGCAACGACATCCGCGGTACCGGCATACGCGTGACCGAGATAGCTCCTGGCATCTGCAAGACCGAGTTTAGCGAGGTTCGCTTCGGCGGCGATAAGGCTAAGGCCGACGCTGTTTACGAAGGTGTAGAGTACATCACGGCCGAGGATATCGCGCAGATCGTGCTAAACTGCCTAAATATGCCTCACCGCGTCAATATCAACGTCGTCGAAGCAATGGCGACGCAGCAGACTTGGGCCGGGCTTTTTATCGAGAAAAAGTAGGTTTTTGGCGTTAAATTTGCGGATTTTAGGGTTAAATTTAGCTGTTTTTAGTCAAATTTAATCCTAAATTTACTCCTGATCTCAAATTTGAGTAGCGGAAGCGAGGCTGCATTTACATTGCCCCAGCCATCTCAAGCTTGAAACAAAATCTAAATTTAACTTTCTTTCGTGCAAATGACGCGCGGCTCGATAAATACCAAATTTTGACCGATAAATCAAAGCTAAAATTTACCGCAAAATCTAAACTACGAGTAAATTTAAATTTACTGCTCGGCGCCGCTCTAAGCAAAATTTACCTAAAAGCTTCATTTTTAACATAAGATTTTAATAAAGGGCTAAAATTTTTGACCGATAAGCGAATTTAAAACAAAAATTTAAGCCTCATTTAGCTAAATTTACGCCTTAAATACCGACCGATGGCACGCGGGGCGGAAAATTTGATTAAACCGACGAAAAACAAAAAGGAGTTTTTGATGAAAAAGATTTTATTTTTGTCGCTTTTGCCGATCTTGGCGCTAGCCGTAGATCCCGAAGTAGCGAAAAAAAATGCCGAAATTTTCGGTATCTGGACGCTCATACCGCCCGTGGTTGCGATAGTTTTGGCGTTTATCACCAAAGACGTCGTTTTGTCGCTGTTTATCGGCGTTTTTAGCGGGACGTTTCTCATAAACGTTATGGATTCAAACGTGTTTTATGCTTTTATTAAAGGGTTTATAAATATCGTACGCCGAGTGGTGGATTCGCTCGCGGACAGCTGGAACGCAGGCATCGTGCTTCAGGTGCTTTGTATCGGCGGCGTGGTCGCGCTCATCACCAAAATGGGCGGAACCAAAGCCGTCGCGCTGTGGCTAAGCAAAAAGGCAAAAACAGGCGTCTCGGCGCAAATTTCAACCTGGGTAATGGGGCTTTTTGTCTTTTTCGACGACTACGCGAACTCCCTTATCGTGGGCCCGATCATGCGACCGATAACGGATAAATTTAAAGTCAGCCGCGAAAAGCTAGCATTCATCATCGACGCTACGGCTGCGCCGGTTGCCGGGTTAGCGGTCATTTCGACTTGGGTCGGGCTTGAGATCTCGCTGATCAAAGACGGCTACGGTCAAATCGGCGTAACGAATATAAATGCGTTTGGCATATTCGTCGAGACGATGCCTTATAGATTTTACAATCTTTTCATGCTATTTTTTATCGTCTGCACCGCATTTATGGGGCGAGAATTTGCAGGTATGCTAAAGGCCGAGCGCAGAGCTAGAGCGGGCGAGCTACACTCGGGAAATACCCGCATAGACGATGTCGAAGACAAAACTCTAGAGCCCAAAGAAAATATCAAACTACAAAGCTCAAACGCCGTAGTGCCGCTTTTGGTGCTGATTTTAGGAGCGTTCGTTAGTTTTTACTTTAGCGGATTTAGCGCGCTGGAAACGGATGCTAGCAAGGCGGCGGAGTTTGCGCTTGTGCAGGCCGCTCCGCTTTCGTTTCAGGCGTTTCAGTCTACTTTCGGCGCTGCCGATGCGTCCGTAGCGCTATTTCAGTCGGCTTTACTGGCTACGGTGGTAGCGATATTTATGGCCGTTTATAGGAAAATTTTAACCGTACGCGAGGCGATAGAGACCTGGGGCAAGGGCTGGAAAACCATGATAACTACGATCATCATCTTGCTTCTTGCGTGGTCGCTTAGCTCGGTTATCAAGGAGCTTGGCACCTCTAGGTACCTAGTCGAACTGCTTTCGCAGTCTACGCCAAAGATTGTCCTTCCGGCAGCTATTTTTATGCTGGGTTCGTTTATCAGCTTTTCTACAGGCACCAGCTACGGCACTATGGGTATCTTGATGCCGCTTGCGATACCGTTAGCTAATGCAGTCGGCATGCATAGCGGACTAGAGGGCGACGCCTTACACGCGTATATGATAGTTAATATCTCAGCCGTTTTAACAGGCGCGATATTTGGCGATCACTGCTCGCCGATCTCGGATACTACGATACTTTCATCCATGGGCGCAGGATGTAACCACATCGACCACGTCCAGACTCAGATGCCTTACGCGCTTACGGTTTGCGCGGTTAGTATTTTTGCGGGATATTTCCCGGTCGCGCTTGGCCTAAGCGTCTGGATAGTGCTTCCGTTTGGGCTTTTGGTAACGGCATTAGTAGTTAGATTCGTCGGGCAGAGGGTTTAAATTTGCCCGGTAAATTTTGTAAATTTCTAGGAGAATGCGGTAGTTGCACTCTTGATATGCCTTATGAGGAGCAGGTTGAATTTAAAAAAGATCTCATAAGGCGCGAATTTGAGCCCTTTTACCGCGGCGAATTTGAGTTTTTCGCATCGCAGAGGGCCGCTTACCGCACCAGAGCGGAGTTTGGCATCTGGCGCGACGGCGAGGAGCTAAGATACACGATGTACGGCGCTAAAACCAGGCGCGTCATGATAGATGAGTGCCCAAAGGTAGCCGCCCCTATCGCAAATTTGATGCCGCGTTTGCTTGAAGCGCTTATGAAAAATCAAATTTTAAAAGAGAGGCTTTTTGGCGCCGAGTTTATCTCGTGTGCTAGCGGCTTGCTCGCGACTCTGCTCTATCATAAGCGTCTGGGCGAGGTCGAGCAGGGCGAGATAGAAAATTTAGCGCGCGAGCTTGCGGGCTACCGCGTGACGATCGCTGCAAGGGCAAAGGGGCAAAAGCTGCTAAGCGGCGAGTTAAATTTGCTTGAAAGCCTAAATATCGGCGGTAAAATTTACAAATTTACATTCGGCGACGCAGCTTTTATCCAGCCCAACACCGCCGTAAACGAAAAGATGGTCGCATGGGCAAAGGGCTGCGTAGAGCGCGGCGTGGATCTGCTCGAGCTTTACTGCGGACACGGTAACTTCACCGTCCCGATGGCGGAAAAATTTAAGCGCGTTTTGGCGACCGAGATATCTAAAAGCTCAATCGCAAACGCTCTTAAAAACTGCGAGCTAAACGGCGTAGATAACATTAAATTTTTACGAATGAGCGCCGAGGAGCTAATGAGCGCGTTTGGGCGCGAGCGCGAGTTTAACCGCTTAAGAGAGCTTGATATCTTTAGCTACGACTTCTCGCACGTTTTGGTCGATCCGCCGCGCGCGGGACTTGATGAGAGCGTGATAAATTTCATCAAAAACTACGAAAATATCATCTATATCTCCTGTTCGCCGCAAAGTCTAAAACGCGATCTAGCGCAGCTTGCCGCGACGCACGAGGCGGTTAAATTTGCCGTGTTTGATCAGTTTGCAAACACCGCTCACATCGAGTGCGGCGTGCTTTTAAGGAGTAAAAATGCCTAGCGACTTAAGGCAAATTTTATCCTCCGCTAAAAATATCGCGGTCGTGGGCCTTAGTCCAGATGAGAGCGAACCTAGCAACGAGGTGGCAAAATTTCTCATCGAGCGCGGATTTAATATTTTTCCCGTCTATCCAAAATTTGATGAAATTTTAGGGCGCAAGGTTTATAGAAATTTGATGCAAATAGAGGGAGATATCGACATCGCCGTGATGTTTAGAAAGGGCGAGTTTGCTAGCGAGCTAGTAAAAGACACCGTCAAAAAAAGCGTGAAAACACTGTGGCTACAGCTTGGTATCACAAATGGCGCCGCAGGAGCGATCGCGCGCGAAAACGGGATAAATTTCGTGCAGGATAAGTGTATAAAAATCGAGCTTCAAAGACTTGATTTAGGCTAAATTTGACGACGAAGCTTACACTGTAAATTTAGCGGCCCGCGGCAAAAAACAAAAGTATAAATAAAAATAAAGAAAACGTAAGCAAAAATACGGTAAATAAACGCGCGAGCAAAAGCGACGAAAAGTAAATTTTAAATAAAAAAAACGAAAGGCTAAAATGATCTCTTTAAATAAAATAATCCAAGCCAAGCGCACGATAAGCGGCTTCGTGTATAAGACGCCCTTTGCCTACAGCGCAAAACTAAGCCTCGCAAGCGGCGCGCTCATCTACCTAAAAGAAGAAAACCTCCAGCGCACGGGCGCATACAAGATCCGCGGCGCATATAATAAAATCGCAAATTTAAGCTCAAACGAGCGTAAAAAAGGCGTCGTCGCGGCAAGTGCCGGCAATCATGCCCAGGGCGTGGCTATCTCGGCGCGCGAGTTTAAAACGCCCGCTACTATCGTGATGCCCGAGTCCACACCGCTTTTAAAGGTGCTAGGCACCAAAGATCTAGGCGCCGAGGTTATCCTAAAGGGCGATAACTTCGACGAGGCCTACGCCTACGCCGTCGAGTACGCCAAGCAGCAGGGCATGAGCTTTATTCATCCTTTTGACGATGAGTACGTGATGGCCGGGCAGGGGACGGTGGGACTTGAGATGCTTGATGATTTGGCCGAGCTTGAAACCATCATCGTGCCGGTTGGTGGCGGCGGGCTAATCAGCGGCATATCAAGCTGCGTAAAACAGGTAAACCCCGACATCCGCGTGGTTGCCGTAAGCGCGAAGGGCGCGCCTGCTATGTTTAACAGCTTTAGCGCTAAAAAAAGCATAAACTCAAAAAGCGTGCGCACGATCGCCGACGGTATCGCGGTTCGCGACGCGAGCGAGACGACGCTGGCAAATATCCTAGAGTGCGTGGATGAGTTCGTGCAGGTCGATGACGAGGAGATCGCAAACGCGATTTTGTTCCTGCTCGAGACGCAAAAGATCGTGGTCGAGGGCGCGGGCGCGGTCGGCGTAGCTAGTATCCTGCACAACAAGGTCAAATTTAAAGCCGGCGAGCGTATCGGCATCGTGCTAAGCGGCGGAAATATCGACGTGCAAATGCTAAACGTCATCATCGAAAAGGGTCTCATCAAGTCCCACCGCAAGATGGCGCTACAAATCACGCTGATCGACAAACCCGGCGCGCTCATGAGCCTAACCGATAGCCTAAAGATCGCTAGCGCTAATATCGTAAAAATCGACTACGACCGCTTCTCTACGAGCCTAGAGTACGGCGACGCTAATATCACTATAACTCTGGAAACTAAGGGTAAAGACCACCAAGAACTAATCAAAAAAGTGCTTAGAGAGCATGATTTTAAATTTATTCAGGTGTTTTAGGCGGTTAAATTGGAGCTCAAATTTGCTTGCTAAATTTGCAGCAAATTTGAGTCAAATTTAAACCCGTATCTTAAAGGCGCGGGTTTTGCCAAACCGCACCCGCTCTAAAAGCTTGCTAAATTTAAATTTACGATCTAAATTTATGCCGATATAAAACAACCAAAAGCTCAAATTTAACGATTATTTTAACGAATTTCGCTAAAATCGCCTTTTAAAGGAGCAAAGATGATAGATGTTACGAGCCTTATTTTAGCGATTTTGCTGGCGATTTGCGTATTTATGATTTTTAGATTTAACAAAGCCTTAAAAACCGCGCAAAAGCCCGCTACGACGCAGATTAGCACCGAGATATCGCAGCTAAAATCCATCGGCGAGCTATCCGTTTTTCAGGTCTATAGCAAAGAGATCGTGACTAAGACCGACCATGCATTCGGCACCTTCGGCAAGGAGTATCTGCGCTGGCTAGTGAGCGAGAAAAAGCTCTCGATGATATTTGAGTTTGAGATAAATTTCATCTACGACCTAACGAGTCCGCGCCTAGAGATCGTAAACGTCGCAAGCGAGGAGTATCTCATCAAGATGCCGCCTTGCAAATACAAATTTTCGATCGCGAATATGAAATTTTACGACGAGAAAAACGGCAAATTTATCCCGTTTTTGTTGCCTGATTCACTAAACGGATTTTTCGGTAGCAGCTTTAGCGAAGAGGATAAAAACAGGCTCATCGAGGATGCGCGCGCCGAGGTCGAAAAGATGTCGGTGCGCCTGATAAATCAGCTCCAGTCAAAGATCCACAAATCCGCGCGCGACACGCTAGAGGCGATCGCAAAGAGCTTCGGGGCTAGGGCGGTGAGGTTTGAGTTTAACGACGAGGGCGAGCAGGTCAGGCTAAATCTGCAAAACGTGGCGTGAGGGCAAGATGGCATTTATAAAAGCGCTTTTGATAGGTAAAGCAAGACAGTACGGCAGCGTGGCGGCTACGGACGAGCTGGGCAAGGCATGGCACTCGGCGATATTTAAAAATGTGCAGACGGGCGAAATCTACGCGGGCGAGCTTGGCTTTGAGGGCGACGAGGTGGCCGACACTAAGCATCACGGCGGCATAAATAAAGCCGTGTTTGCAAATTCGCTAGAAAACTATCCCGCGTGGGAAGCTTATCTTGGGCTTAAAAATTTGCCGTTAGGCGCGATGGGCGAAAATTTGACCGTTAGCGGGCTGGATGAGACTACCGTAAACGTAGGCGACGTGCATAAAATCGGCTCATTAGTGCTACAAGTAACCCAGCCTAGAAAACCGTGCTTTAAGCTTGCAAAACGCTGGGGAAATGCAAATTTAGCCAAAGAGATTTTTGCTACAGGATTAACCGGCTGGTACTACAAAGTGCTTGAAAACGGGTCGTGCAAGGCCGGCTGCGAGATAGAGATCCTGCAAAAAAACGAAAATGCTCTAAGCGTAATGCAGATAAATAAGCTATTTTTTAATCCGAGCGAAAATTTGGATTTGTTGCCTAAATTTAGAGCGCTAGAAGTATTGCCTGCTGGCTGGCAGGACGATATAAACAGACGCTTAAACGGCTCATACAGCACGGCTTTTATGGAAAAACTTTGAAAAAAACGGCAAAAATTTGCCAAAAAGCTTGACAAATAAGGTAAAAATATATATAATCACCTTTCTTTTTTACAGACATTGGGGTATCGCCAAGCGGTAAGGCAATTGGTTTTGGTCCAATCATCCAGAGGTTCGAATCCTCTTACCCCATCCACTCAAATTTCATCGCGGAGTAGAGCAGTGGTAGCTCGTCGGGCTCATAACCCGAAGGTCGGCGGTTCAAATCCGTCCTCCGCAACCAAAACTAATTTTTCTTCATTTACTCCAGAGAAAATTATTTATGAGCTTTAATCTTTCAAAAATTTTAATCGTTTTGTTGTTGTTCTTAATCGTTTTGCTGGCTTTAAAGCTATTTAAAAAGCAAAAAATCAAACAAACTAGATACAAAAGCGATAGCGGCTACATTGTAAAAAGTCGTGCTGAGCTGATTATTGCAAATTGGCTATTTTATAGAGGAATAGATTTTATCTACGAAAAGAAAACTCCGACAAAAGAACGCGTAATTAGTGATTTTTACCTGACGCATAGCAATATTTATATCGAATTCTGGGGCCTTGAGACGCCGCAATATTTAAAAAGAAAAAGTAAAAAAATCAAAATTTACAAGAAATACCGCCTAAAACTCATCCAGATGGATGATGGTAGCCTACACGATCTAAATGCTTTTTTTGCCAAAGAATTCAAAGAATTTAAATCAAATTAATTTTTACGCTTAAGATAAGTTAAAACCCTCAAATTTTTTCAAAGAAAGTACGAGCATAAGGGCTAGGACTTGCTACTACGAGTAGTAGGAGGAGGTAATATAGATATTGTTAAGTTCCTTTGGGTCTAAATTTATATAAGCTTTTTACTAGTTTGTTTTGTTAAAAGGTAAAATACAGACTATTTTTGCCATTTTGTATTGAAAACTGTAATTTTCAAATAAATATTTATATCTCTTTCGTATTGCTTTAATATTTTCAGCAAATACCGAAAACAAGGTCTTTTTTAACGTTTTACTTTTTGAATTAAAACAATTTATCCGTTAAATTTCATGCTAAATTTAACGGATAATTTTTATGCTTATTTTGCTAAATATTTTGCTTGTTATCGTATGTTTTTTGAGATAATTTTTTGAAGTAATTAAGTCGATGAAAAATGCAGGAATAAAATAGAGCTTTTGATTGCCCTATTTTTTATGTTTTTTAGGATAGTCAAAAAACAGAGCCTTTGCGCCGTGTTCTTTTAGCTCCTTGAAGCTACCGTCAAATTCTATGCAAAAGATGCCGCAGGTTGGGATATTCCCGATAGCGGCGTCGCTTAAAAGCTCGCAAATTTCAGTTATAGCGTCGTTGTGGGCTATGACAAATACGCTTTGAAATTTGTCGTCAAGCTCTCTTACAAAAGTCAAAAGATCATGCGTCTGCGCTCCGTATAGCTCATCTTTAAATTTGATTTTCTTCTTAAATTTGACTGCTTCGGCTAGCTTTTGAGCCGTTTTGGCGCAGCGTTTGGCGGGACTGGCAAATATAGCGTCCGCCTTTACCTCATGTTTTTTTAGCCGCTCGCACATCAGAGCTAGGTCTTTTTTGCCGCGTTCGCTTAGATCGCGCTCAAAGTCGTTGCTTTCGCCCTCTTCTACGGCTTTTGCGTGCCTGATAAAGTAGATTTTTTTCATTTATACCACCTTTCCAGCCTTTGATAGATTTTTTATGTGCTCGATCTCTGCCTCGCTAAAGCCTGATTTTAGGCGTGCGCTCACATTTAGTTCGCGAGACTGCAAAAAGGCTTTAGGGTAGATTTTTTGCACGATTTGCGCGTAAATTTCGGGGCTTACGCCCTCTTTTTCACAGGCAAATTTAAACCAACGATCGCCCTTTGAGACGTGCGAGATCTCCTCGTCTAAGATGACTTGCAAAATTTCGCAAAGACGTGCCTTGCTCTCGTCTTTTTCACGCTCGGTTTCCAGCTTTTTTAGCATAAAAGCGTTTGCGTCAAGGCCGTTTGCCTCCATGTATCTAGGCAGCACCGCCATGCGCTCAAGCAGCGATGCGGAGGTATTTTGCAAAGCGATAAAAAGCCCGTCGTGCACGGTAAAATCGCCGTATTTCACGTCAAATTTAGCCATGTGATCCTCGATCATCTTAAAGTGCTTGATCTCATCCTCGGCGACCTCTAGCCAGTCGTCATAGTAGGCTTTTGGTAGCGCGCGGAAGCGATACGCCGCATCTAGCGCGATATCTACGGCGCTGTATTCGATGTGCGCGATCGAGTGAAGGAAGGCTTTTTGCTTGTCCGCTTGCTTTTTGCCGCCGATTTCTCTCATCGCTACGACCTCGCAAAATGCCGCGTAGCTTGGGCGCTCGAGCGGTTTTATCTCGTCAAATTTACCGCTCTCTTCTATCTGTGCGTCAAATTTACCGGCCTTGTATTCGGCGTAAAATCGTTTAAATTTATCAAATTTAAGCTCCTTGTCGCCGCACTCTAAAATTTCCCAAATTTGATCGAAAAATCTCATTTTATCACCTTAAATTTTACCCCGAAATATCCTAAAGCAAAGCCGATAATATGCGCGTACCAGGCGACGTTTACGCCCATGGCTACGGGTGCGAAGCTCATTAGCAAGATGGCGATTATTAGCCCTTTTCTGCTGCTTGCGTCCAAAAACGCCAAAACTCCTAGCAGCATGCTGATTGCGCCGCTAGCTCCTACTAAATTTATAAAAGTTCCGTTAGTTTTAAACATAATATAAATATAAACAAAACTAAGCAGCGAGGTCAAAACGCCTCCGACGCAGTAGATGACGGCGAATTTTTCGCTGCCGTAGCACCGCTCAAGAAGCGATCCAAACTGATACAAAACAGCCATATTCATCAGCAGATGGGCTAAATTTGCATGCATAAACATCGAAGTCGCCGGCTGCCAGACGAAAAGCCCGTCTATAAAAAACATATTTAACCCAAGCGTCGCGTTGTTGCCGCAAATGCCGCAGTAAACGGCAAAATATACTAGACAATTTAACGCGATGAGCGATATCGTAGCTTTCAAAAACGGCTCCTTTTTAAAGGCTTTATCATATAAAATTTAGACATAAATTTAGCTAAAAATTAACCTTGCCAAAGCCGGCGAATCTGTTTGACGTTAGGCAAGTAGAGTCGCCGCCTTTGCACGCTACGATGTAGGAGTTTACCTCTTTGCCGCCTATTTTATGGCTATTTTTTTGAAATAGATTTATAAATCCGCTTTTGTTTTTGCCTCTGGTATTATGCATAAATCTTATAGTTCCGTCGTCCTCTATGCGGTCTATGATGCCAAGGTGGGTTATGATTTGCTTGTTTTTGCCTTTGGTTTGACTCGTAGTGTTGTTAAAAAACACCAAATCTCCGAGCTTTGGGCTTGTTTGTGAGATCAAATTTCGCTTTTTGTAAAAATTATAAATAGCTTGGGATTTCGATCCTTGTTCGCCGTAAAATTTGAGTAAATTCGTCTCAGAAAAGTAAACGTTATTTATATTTTTATTTACGAGCGAAACGAAACCCGAGCAGTCTCCGCCGTCTTTTTTGCCCAAAAAACCTTGCATAAAATTTGAAAGAGCTATGCCGCCTAGATCGTTAAATACGTCTTGCTGAGAGTTTAAAAATCTCGCGTTTAAAATCTGTCCGCTTTGATCGGTCGGGTAAATTTTGGGCGCATCATTCGCGCATCCGCTAAAAATCAAAGCCGTAATCGACGCAAACGGTAAAAAAATGGTAAATTTCATTTAAATCATCCTATTTTATATTTAAGGCGGCGTTTTGCGGTAAATTTAAGCACCGTAAACGAACTGCCTAAAAGCAGGATTATATAAATAAATCGGTAAATATCGGCATAAATTTAAATTTATAAGCTAAATTTCACTATACTTTAGATTTTATTTAAGGATTTAAGAAATATGTATTACCTAGAAATCGAAGGAAACGCAAAACTAGGCGGCGAGGTCGCCATAAGCGGTGCGAAAAACGCCGCCCTACCCCTTATAGCCGCGGCTCTAATCATAAAAAACGACGTAACGCTAAAAAATATGCCAAACGTCGCGGATATAAAAACATTGGCGACGCTGCTCGTAAATTTGGGCGCAAAATGCGAATTTACGGACGATCACACTCTAAAAATCAACTCAAATTACGTTAGCTCAACGAAGGCCAACTACGACATCGTGCGCAAAATGCGCGCCTCCATACTGGTTCTTGGCCCGCTACTAGCTAGGTTTGGCCACTGCGAGGTGAGCCTACCCGGCGGCTGCGCGATCGGACAAAGACCGATAGATCTACATCTAAGCGCACTCGAAAAGATGGGCGCAAATATCGAAATAAAGCAAGGCTATGTCGTAGCCACGGCACCTGATGGGCTAAAGGGCGCGCAGATCGTGTTTGACAAGATCACGGTAACTGGCAGCGAAAACATCATCATGGCCGCCGCGCTCGCTCACGGCACGACGCATCTAATCAACGTCGCTAAAGAGCCCGAAGTGGTGCAGCTTTGCGAGGTTTTGGCCGCAGGCGGCGTGAAGATCGAGGGTATCGGCACGGACGAGCTCGTGATCGAGGGTACGGATAGGCGCCTGCTAGATGTGGGCGAGATAATGGTCATCCCCGATAGGATCGAGGCTGGGACATATCTTTGCGCCGGAGCGATCACGAACTCGCAAGTAACTATCGCGAACGCCAATGCCGCGCATCTTAGGGCCGTGCTTACCAAATTTAACCAAATGGGTTTTGAAACCGTCGTGGACGGCGACAAAATCACGATAATGCCGGCCAAAAACGTAAATCCCGTCGAGATCGTGACGACGGAGTTCCCGGGGTTTCCGACCGATATGCAGGCGCAGTTTATGGCGCTTTCGCTCGTAGCAAACGGCGTCAGCACGATCGACGAGAGGCTTTTTGAAAACCGATTTATGCACGTTAGCGAGCTCACGCGTATGGGCGCGGACATCCGTCTAAACGGCCACATCGCGACGATCTACGGCGGAGGCGAGATAAATGCCGCAGACGTGATGGCTACCGATCTGCGCGCAAGCTCGGCCCTAGTGCTAGCGGCCCTTGCAGCAAACGGAACTAGCCGCGTGCATAGAATTTATCACCTAGATAGAGGCTATGAGGGGCTGGAGCGCAAGCTAGCGGCTCTGGGCGCAAAAATACGCAGGCTGGAGGAGTAAAATGACGCTAGAGCTTGCTCAAAATTTGATCCTAGAAAAAGCTAAATTTGACGGCTACGGCGAGTTTGCGAGCCTTGAGCGTGCGACGGGTAAAATTTTAGCGCAGGACGTCGTTGCTGTTAAAAATTTGCCATCCTTCGACAACGCCGCGATGGACGGCTACGCGCTCAAATTTGACGATTTTAACGAGCCGTTAAGCGTCGCGGCAACCGTGCTTGCGGGCGATGAAGCTGAGATCGCGCTAAAAAAAGGCGAATGCGTAAAGATAATGACGGGCGCAAAAATGCCGACAAGCGCCGACACCGTCGTGCCTTTTGAGGATGCGATTTTGCAGGACGGCAAACTATCGCCGCAAAGCAAAGTCAAAAAATCTAACGCCCTAAGATATAAGGGCGAAGAGGTTAAGGCGGGCGAAATTTTGCTAAAAAAAGGCGAAATTTTAACGCCCGCAAGAGTAATGATGCTAGCTGCTCAGGGCATCTACTGCGTCTGCGTAGAGCGCGAGCTAAGAATCGGTATATTTTCAAGCGGCGATGAAGTGGTCGAGCCGTGGCAAAACGCTAGCGAGGAGCAAATCTATAACGCAAATGGCGCAGGCATCGTATCTTTGCTTCAAAGCTTCGGCTTTGCTAGCTCGTACGCGGGCATCATAAAAGACGACCTAGAAAGCACTACGCGAGCGCTAGAGACGGCCGAATTTGACGTCATCATAACAAGCGGCGGAGCGAGCAAGGGCGAGGCTGATTTTATGAAAACGGCGCTTTTAAATTTAGGCTTTAGCGAGCTTTTTGACGGCGTAAATATCCGCCCCGGACGGCCGAGCAAAGCTTTTATAAAAGATAAAAAAATCGTCTTTATCCTGCCGGGAAATCCGATGGCTGCATTTTTGATGTGCTTCTTGCTAGTCGTTCCTTTTTTAAAGGGCACGCGGCTAGAAAAATTTGACGCCGCCCTAAATCAAGACGTAAAAGTAAAATCAGGACGCGAAAATATAGTGCTCGGTAGCTTTTGCGATGGTAAATTTAGCGTGACGGATAATAATAAATTCGGTTCTGGCATGATAACTCCGCTCATCAAAAGTAACGCCGTTTTGGTAACAAGCGAAAGCCTTGGCGAGCTAAAAGCGAGCGAAATCGTAAAAATTTTGAAATTTTCTTGACAAATGAAAACGTTTTTGCTAAAATTGCGACTTCTCAAACGGTGCGGGAATAGCTCAGGGGTAGAGCACAACCTTGCCAAGGTTGGGGTCGCGAGTTCGAATCTCGTTTCCCGCTCCATTTTTTTCTTACTATTTTTTCCCATTTTTTTATTTTCTTCAGATTTAGCGCTTTGGCCGATGTATTGTGTTTCAAACGGCAAAATCACGCTTGTAGACTTGGGCTTTACGGACAAAAGCGACGAGATTTTAAATTTAGGCGAAAACAAAGCCGCAAAAATAAATTCGCGAGATTTAGCGGAGATTTTAAAAAAGCGCGGCGTAGAGCTTGAGGACAAAAGCGGCGGAGAGACGGTATTTGTAAAAAACTGCGACGCGTTAGCTCTCGTGCAGCGCGCGTTTTTGCAAGAGGTTACGAGCGAGTTTAAGGGGCTGCAATTCGTCAAATTTCCGCTTATCGAGCCTCAAAACGAACTTCCTAAAAACTTCCACGAATACAAATTCGATAAAATTTACGTAAACAAAATCAATCCAAAAGGTAGCTTTAGAGCCGGTTTTATCACGCCAAACGGCTCGCAGCCAAGCGTATTTTTTAGATATGAAATAAACGCAAAAATGCCGGTTTTAAGGGCTACCAAGCCGCTTGCGACGCGCCAAATGCTAGGTATCGGCGACTTTGCAAAGGATTGGGTCGAGCTTGGCGAGTTTAGCCCCGACATGATGAGCGACGCGCCAAATGCGAGGCTGGCGGCCAAGCAAAACATAAAAAGCGGCGAAGTGTTGCGGTTACGGCAGTTTACCCCGCTACCGCTCATAAAAAAAGGCGAGCGCGTCAATGCCGTGCTTAGCGACGGGGCGCTCAGTATCATCGTCGAGGTCACGGCGCTAGAAAACGGCAATCTAGGCGAGACCATCAAGGTTAAAAATAACGACAAAAAGGTCTTTAGCGCGCAAATCGTCTCAAAAAAACAGGTGATGATAAGATGAAAATTTTTCTAGGTATCAGCGGCGCAAGCGGCGTAAATCTGGGGCTAAAGCTCGCCTGCGAGATAGCAAAAAGAAGCGAGCTACATCTGTGCGTGAGTAAAAACGCGATGAATGTGCTAGAAAAAGAGTTAAATTTTACGGATATTTTTTATAAAAACGGTGCGGCGGCGGGTTTAAAATTTAATTCAAACCAAAATAGCGCCAAATTTGACAAAAATCGCGAAGACGCCAAATTTGCAAATTTTAGCTCCACCCAAGGCGAGCTAGATTTTGGAGGCGGAGACGAAAGATCGCAAAACCAAAGCGACAAATTTGCGGATAATGCGCAAGATTTGAGCGATAACGGTTTAAAATTTGCCGGTTTAGATAACTACACTCTCGATGCAAACTGGCAAATTTGTAAATCTAACGACGGCGAAAAAAACGCAAGTGGCAGCGATCAAATCGCAAGCAAATTTGACGACCGTAAATTTCAAAACCAGTGCGATCTTGATAAAAATCCCATTCAAAAAGACGCAAAACAAGACGAAATTTATCAAATTTGGCAAGATTTGCAAAATCGCGCCGTCATCCACGATGACTCTGATCTCGCCGCAGCTCCGAGCTCTGGCTCGTTTGGCATAGATGCTACTATCGTCGCGCCCTGCTCTATTAGCACCCTAGCCAAAATTCACGCAGGCTTTGCAGATACGCTGATAACTCGTGCCGCCGCAGTCGCGCTAAAGGAGCGAAAGAGGCTGGTTTTGGGCGTTAGAGAGATGCCGTTTTCTACGCTGGCGCTTGAGCATGCGGCCAAACTCTCCGCTCTTGGCGCCGTTATCGCGCCGCCCGTTTTGGGTTATTATTCGGGTCAAAATAGCCTTGAAGATATGGAAAATTTTATCATCGGCAAGTGGCTTGACCTGCTAGACATAAAACACCGAATTTATCAAAGATGGTCGTAATCGCGCAGTTAAAAATCAATATTTATCATTAAATTTGACGTAATTTACCTAATCCAACAAAATATATACCGCCTAACTTTAACCGGTTTGTATTTAATTTTATATAAACATCGTTTATAATGCTTTAGACTGCCTTAAAGCCGCGCATCTTAATACGCAAAGATATTTGCGCCGCATGCATTACTAGGCGTCGTTACTGCAACATTTTGCAACTTTACCGCCCTATTTTAGCGCTCAAAATTGCTCAAAAAGCCGTATTTTAGGCAAAAAGCTGTAAAATCAAGCCCAAAAATATCCTAAGGTTAAAAATGAAATCCTGCATCTATCCCGGCACCTTCGATCCCGTCACAAACGGCCATCTAGACGTCATCAAACGTGCGATAAAGATCTTTGACGAGGTCGTCGTCGCAGTAGCGGCCAGCGAGAGCAAAAAACCGCTTTTTAGCTTGCAAGAGCGCGTCAAAATGGCTAAAATTTCAACCGCAAATCTAAAAAACGTCGAGGTCGTCGGGTTTGATAACTTACTCGTGGATTTTGCTAAGAGCCGAGGTATAAACGTCGTTATACGCGGCCTTCGCGCGGTTAGCGACTTTGAGTACGAGCTGCAAATCGGCTATGCAAACGCCGTACTTTGGGATGAGCTTGAGACCGTTTATCTGATGCCAAGCCTCCAAAACGCATTCATATCAAGCTCGATAGTGCGCTCGGTTTTAAGCCACGGCGGAGACGTCAGTAAGCTGGTTCCAAGCGAAATTTTAAAAAATTTAAAGTCGGCTCGCGACTAAAACAGACCCATAAATGCGGTAAAATTTGATGTTTGTAGATGGAAATTTACGTAGCTTTTGCGTCAAAGCTATTTTTGGCGTCTTATTTAATGTATTTTAAATTAAAATGAAAGCACAGAGCGTAAGGTAGCTCAAAATAACTAAAGATTTGCTTTAGGTAAATCGGCTCGTAAATTTAGTAACAAACGCGAGTATATCGCTTTGCGCTTTAGGTAAAAAAGGCTAAATTTATAGCAACGAAAAAATAGCTAAACTAATTAAAATTTGGAGATAAAATGACTGAGCAAATGAGTGAAATAAAAAATCTACGCAGGCTTTTTGAAAACGCGGGCAATGACTATCTAACCCTAAAAAATAGGGCTGAGGCGCAGGTCGTAAACAGGCGCTGGGCGTCTACTAGCTATATAAATTTAGAGCCGTTTTACTTTGAGCTTCACTGTTTTTCAAGGGGTAAAATTTTAAAAGAGTCGCCCAAAAATCTAGCAGATACCTACGACTACGGATTTGACGCGCAGGAACGGGTAGTTTTGGTAAAGCAATACGCAGACGAGGAGCGATTTTACGAGGATTTTTATTTTTACGAACAAGACGAGGTTTTGGGCTATAGATTTGATTATTACGACAAAAAATGCGTGAGCGTACAAAGATATGTTTATGAAGGCAGTTTGTTAGTTGATATTTACTCTGTATTTATAGATAACGGATACTGGATTGAAAATTTTATTTACTCAAATGCTAAACTAGCGCAAAAGCAGTGGCGCGGCATAGACCGGCTCGGAGCAAAAATAGACCGCGACTATTTTTATGAGTACGACGAACTAGGCAAGCTAAATTCAATAACTTTGGAGGGAGGCTACGTCTGCTATAAAAAACCGGATAAAAAAACGAGCTACAAAAAGCTATACGAACTAGCCGCGCAAAGGCTACTATCCGCGCTAAAAGAGACGATCAAAATGCACGCGCCGAGCCAAAAACTTTACTGCATAAATTTAGCTTACGACGGCGAGGTTTCGTTGCCGCCTATTATCGGTTTTGGTACGCAAAAACAGCGCGAGGAGCTTTGTAGAGAAGATAAAAGTCTAATCATCTGGAACGTCGCTGATTACGAATTTAGCGCCGAGATAAACGAGGATGACGAAACGGCGAAAATCTTTGACCTTTTTAATCAAGAAACGCAGCTAAACGATAAATATTTGCAGGCTAAAAAGCTAATTTTAGAGTGTGCAAAGCAGCTAAAGGCAGATATTTGCGAGCTTGAAATAGACGCGACGCCAGATTTTGTTATCGTAGCTAGCTATCATGATTTAGGCGATTTGCGGAAAAATTTTAAGGCGATAAACCCTGAACTAATCAGCGAATATAAAGGCTTGATTTAAAATTACATTTAAAATATTTTTGTGCTTTGTTAAAGGTTTGGCACAAAAATCTTGCGGCATTTTTATGCGGTAGAAACAAAATCGCCCTAATCTTGCTATACACAATAAATCAATACGCGCTTTAAAAGCCGCTATTTAGCTATAAATTTGTAAAATACCGCTCAAATTTAAAGGCGAAAAATGTACGTGATTTTTGAAGGTATCGACGGCGCGGGCAAAAGCACGCAGATAGCGCGGCTGGCGACGGCTTACCCGCAAGCCATCGTGACCAAAGAGCCAGGCGGCACGAAGCTTGGCGAAAATTTGCGCGAGATTTTACTAAAGGAAAACGATCTGGATAAAAGGGCCGAAATTTTGCTATTTTTGGCCGATAGAGCCGAGCATTTCGGTAAAATAATAAAACCAAACTTGAACAAGATGATTTTAAGCGACAGAGGCTTCGTCTCCGGTATGGCTTACGCGCTGGCGGGCGGAAATTTTAGCTTTGAAGAGCTTTTAAATTTAAATAAATTCGCCCTGCAAGGAAATTTTCCGCAAAAAATAGTATTTTTTAAAGCGGACGAAAGCACGCTAAGATCGCGCCTAGGCTCGCGCGCGCAGATGGACAGCATAGAGGCTAGAGGTTTTGCGTATCTACTAAGAGTGCAGGACGCGATGGAGGAAATTTTGCAAAAACTAGACGTCCGCTACGTCACGATCGATGCCGCCTGGGACGAAGAAAAAATAATGAATTTGATAAAGGAGTTTATAAATGATTAGCGCATTAAGGGGGATGAAGGACGTTTTGCCGCCACAGTCGGGACTTTACGAGAGGATAATCAAAATCTGCGAAGAGGTCGCGAAAAACTACGGATACGAGTTCGTGCTATCTCCGCACTTGGAGCAGACGGCGCTTTTTCGCCGCAGCGTCGGGGAGAGTAGCGACATCGTGGGCAAGGAGATGTATCAGTTTGAGGATAAGGGCGGAAATGACGTTTGTCTGCGCCCTGAGGGGACGGCTGGAGTCGTGCGCGCCTTTATCGAGGCTAAATTTGACCGCGTGGGCGGCGTGAGACGGTACTTTTATCACGGTTCGATGTTTCGCTATGAACGTCCGCAAAAAGGGCGTTTGCGCGAGTTTCATCAGTTTGGCTGCGAGTGCTTCAATGAACCTAGCGTTTATGAGGATGCGAGCGTTATTTTGATTATAAACGAGATTTTCTCGCGGCTAGGTATCAAAACTAAGCTACTTATAAATTCGCTCGGAGACGCCGCTAGCATGGGTGCTTATCGCGAAAAGCTGGTTAAATTTTTAGACGCACACGAGGGGCAAATTTGCGAGGACTGTAAGCGCAGAAAGCTAACAAACCCTATCCGCGTGCTAGACTGCAAGGTAGAAAGCTGTCAAAAAATCTACGAAAACGCACCGCTGATAATCGGCAGTTTAAACGACGAATGCGCAGGCGAGTTTAAAAAGCTGCAAGAAATTTTAAGCGGCAACGGCGTGGAGTTTGAGATAGATCCGAAACTCGTGCGCGGGCTTGATTATTACTGTAAAACGGCGTTTGAGTTCGTTTCCGACGAGATCGGCGCAAAGAGCGCGGTCGCAGGCGGCGGACGCTACGACAGGCTGGTCGAGTACCTAGGCGGCAAGGCTAGCTACGGCGTGGGCTTTGCGATGGGTATCGAGCGCATAATGGAAATCCTAAGTGGCCGCGAGAGCCAAAGCGCAAGAGGCGGCGCATATATCGGCGCGATGGATGCCGATGGCGTGGACGCGGTCTATAAAATAGCGATAAATTTAAGAAAAAGCATCCCGGTTCTCGTGAGCTACGAGCCTAAAAAACTGCAAAAGCACCTAAACGCGGCCGATAACGCTAACGCTAGAATTTGCCTTTGCGTCGGCGAGGACGAGCTAAAATCGGGCAAAATTTGGCTAAAAGATCTGAGCGAGAAAGCCGAAAAAACGCTTGATTTGGTTGATTTGGAGACGGAACTTAAAAGGATTTTAAATGTATGATTACGGTTTAAATTTATGGGGAAACAACAACTTCATCGTCGAAAACGGTAAAATTTGCGTCAATACCGGCTCAAAGCCCGCCATCATCGACATCGTAAAAAGCATCAGGAGCGAAGGCTACCGAGGCCCGCTGCTGCTGCGCTTCCCTCACCTCATACACAAGCAAATTTCGCAAATTTACAAAAGCTTCGAGAGCGCGAAAAACGAATTTGGCTACAAGGGTAGCTTTAACGCCGTCTATCCGCTAAAAGTAAATCAATATCCCGGCTTTGTAAAAAATCTAGTCCGTCACGGCCAAAAGTACGGATACGGCCTGGAAGCGGGCTCAAAGGCCGAGCTACTGCTGGTGATGGCGTATAACAACGAAGGCGCGCCGATCACCGTAAACGGCTTTAAGGATAAAGAGATGATAAACATCGGCTTTATCGCGGCCGAGATGGGGCACAACATCACTCTTACGATCGAGGGACTAAACGAGCTTGAGGCCATCATCGCCATCGCAAAAGAGCGTTTCGCGCCAAAGCCAAACATCGGTCTGCGCATCAGGCTGCATAGCAGCGGATCTGGTATCTGGGCTAAAAGCGGCGGTATAAACTCCAAATTCGGCCTAACCGCGACCGAGCTAATCGAAGCGGTAAATTTGCTAAAAGAGGCAAATTTGCTCGATCGCTTTAATATGATCCACTTTCACATCGGTTCGCAAATCACCGAAATCCATCCGCTAAAAAAGGCTCTAATCGAAGCAGGAAACATCTATGCCGAGCTGCGAAAAATGGGCGCAAAAAACCTAAAAGCTATAAATTTAGGCGGCGGACTAGCCATAGAGTACTCGCAGTTTAAGGAAAACTCGAGCCGAAACTATACGCTTAGCGAATACGCCAACGACGTGGTATATCTGCTAAAAACGATGGCTACGCAGCGAAACGAAGTGGAGCCCGATATCTTTATCGAGAGCGGCCGCTTCGTCGCGGCATCGCACGCCGTGCTGGTTGCGCCCGTCTTGGAGCTCTTTAGCCAGGACTACACCGAGGAAAAGCTCGTACTAAAAAAGAAAAACCCTCAGCTAATCACCGAGCTAAACGACCTGCTAAGCACGATAAAGCCGTCAAACGCGATAGAGTATCTGCACGACAGCATCGATCATATGGAGAGCATTTTGACGCTATTTGATCTAGGCTACGTCGATTTGCAGGATCGCTCGAATGCTGAAATTTTGACCCACCTAATCATCAAAAAAGCGGCTAAAATCCTCGGCACCAAACAGCACAATGCCGAGCTTTTAAAGCTGCAAGAGGAGGCGCAGGAGCGCTATCTCGTAAATTTCTCGCTATTTCAGTCGTTGCCTGATTTTTGGGGCTTAAAGCAAAATTTCCCTATCATGCCGCTTGACCGCCTGGACGTGCGCCCTACTCGCTCGGCGTCGCTGTGGGACATCACCTGCGATAGCGACGGCGAGATAGGCTTTGACGACGAGGAAAATCCTCTGTTTTTGCACGACGTGGACGTCGAAAAAGAGGAGTACTTTTTAGGATTTTTCCTGGTTGGAGCGTATCAGGAGGTGCTGGGTATGAAGCACAATCTCTTTACTCACCCGACCGAAGCTACTATCGAGATAGACGTCGAGGGATTTAAGGTGTCGCACCTGCTAGAGAGCCAATCGATCCTTGATATCATGGAGGATCTTGACTACGACATCTACGAGATCCAGGATATCCTAAACGAGCGCATCGAAAAGTCAAAGCTCGTAACCGACTCGCAACGAAAGCAAATTTTAGGCGAAATGTATCTGTTTTTAAACGATAACGGCTATCTAAAAACTATATCTTAAATTTATAAAAAGGAGTAAAAATGCTATCAAAAAGAGTTCAGGTGCTAGGCGAGAGCCTAACCATCGAAATCAGCACTAAGGCAAAAGAGATGAAAGCCCGCGGCGAGGACGTGATCAGTTTTGGCGCGGGCGAACCGGACTTCGACACGCCCGAGATCATCAAAAACGAGGTAAAATCCGCCCTAGATAAGGGCTGCGGCAAATACACTGCCGTAGCGGGTACGCCGGAGGTTAGAGAGGCGGTCGCCGCAAAGCTAAAGCGCGACAACGGCCTAAACTACGCTCCTAATCAGATCATCACCAACGTCGGCGCCAAGCACTCGCTTTTTAACGTATTTCAGGCGCTAATCGACGAGGGCGACGAGGTCATCGTGCCGAGCCCATACTGGGTGAGCTACCCGGAGATGGTCAAATTTAGCGGCGGCAAACCCGTTTTTATCGAAACTAGCGAAAAGACGGGATTTAAAATCACGCCTGAGCAACTAAAGGCGGCGATCACTCCTAGAACTAAAATTTTAACGCTAAACAGCCCTTGCAACCCGACTGGCGCGATATATAGCCGCAAAGAGCTAGAGGCGCTAGGCGAAGTGCTAAAAGGCACGAAAATCATCGTAGCTAGCGACGAAATGTACGAAAAGCTAAACTACGAGGGCGAATTCGTCGCGACTGCGGCGGTGAGCGAGGATATGTTTAACCGCACGATCACGATAAACGGCCTAAGCAAGTGTGGCGCGATGCCTGGCTGGAGATTTGGCTACATGGCTAGCCCGTTTAAAGAGCTAAACGCCGCGGTAAACAAGCTGCAAAGCCAAAGCACGAGCAATATAAACTCCCTAACGCAAGCCGGTGCCATCCCTGCGCTGCTCGGCAAGGCCGACGAGGACATCGCGTATATGAAGGGTGAGTTTAAAAAGCGCCGCGACCTAGGCGTTGAGATGATAAACGCTATACCGGGACTTAGCGTGCTTAAGCCTGACGGCGCGTTTTATCTTTTTATCAACTGCTCCGAGGTTGAGCCTGATAGCATGAAATTTTGCAAAGAGCTGCTAGAAAAGGCCAAGGTTGCCGTGGTACCGGGCGTGGGATTTGGTATGGACGGATACTTTAGGCTGTCTTTTGCGACTGATTTGGAGAGTATCAGGAAAGGTATCGCAAGGATCAGCGAATTCGTAAAAAGCTATAAAAAGTAGAGTAAATTCGACTCAAATTTGACGCGGCTTAAATTTGCGGCGTCAAATTTGGGTTTTAATAAATTTAGCTTCCATAAATTTGATAAGCCGAGAATCAAATTGAAATCGTCGCTTTAATCTAAATACTCAAATTTCTCCTCAACGTTCATCATCACTTCGCAGTCGCAGTATCCGCCCTGCTCTTGAAGCCACGCAAGCACGCTCAAAACGTCTTTTACGCTCAAATTTAAGAGGATTTGCTCGGTAAGTTTTAGGCTGTGATCGCAGCCGTGCGCGTGAAGCTCGGCGTCCAAAAGCTCGAAAAGCCGTATAAATTTATCTTCGGGCATAGGCAATTTTTGTCTAAACTGGGCTAGTTCTTTTTCTTTTATAGCTTTTAAAATTTCTTTTCTTTTGCTTTTTTCCATGGATTTTGCGTTCAAATTTATGTCTTTAAATTAGACGGCTATTACGTAAAAGCCGTCTAATTTTAGTTTTTCTTAAAAAATCTCGCGATCTTAGCTTGCAGTTTGAAAAAGTCGGCCAGTTCCATTATCGGATATGCGCCCGCGTATTTTTTACCGCCCGCGATATCCTTTGATACGCCGCCGCGCGCGGCTATCTGGGCAAAGTCGCCTACTTTTAAATGCCCCGCAGAGCCGCTTTGTCCGCCCATCACGACGTTGCGTCCAAGCTTGGTCGAGCCTGCGAGCCCTACCTGAGAGACTAGTATCGAGCCGTAGCCTATCTCGCAGTTGTGGCCGATTTGCACGAGGTTATCGAGCTTGGCGTATGCTTTTATGACCGTGCTTTCAAACACGCCGCGGTCTATCGTCGTGCATGCGCCGATCTCGACGAAATTCTCTAAAACGACGTTGCCGTTGTGGTAAATTTTTACGTGTTCGCCCGTTTTCGTGTGCGCGTAGCCAAAGCCGTCGCTACCGATGACGGCGTTTGCGTTGATACGGCAGCCGTTGCCGATAACGGTGTCGTTATAGATGACGACGTTTGGGTGGATGACGCAGTTTGCGCCGATTTTTACGTTATCGCCGACATAGGCGCCCGCCATCACGAGCGTGTTATCGCCGATTACGGCGCCTGAGCCCACGTAGACGTTTGGCATTATCTTTGCGCTTGGCGAAATTTGCGCCGGCTGCGGCTGGGAAGCTAGAAGCTCTTTTGCGAAATATTCGCTCAAAATAGCAAAGGCAAGGTGCGGATTTTCTACCACTACCGCCCTACTTTGCGCTCCGACGAGCTCTTTTAAATTTGACGCGACCAAAATCGCGCCCGCCTTTGAGCCTTCGATAAATTTAGCGTTTTTCTCGCTATCGCAGTAGCCTAGCTCGCTAGCACCTGCGTTTGAGAGCGAATTTAGAGCCGTGATCTCTAGCTCCTCGCCGCTAAATTCCAGTCCTAAAATTTTATAAATTTCGCTTAGTTTCATCATAGATCCATTAGCACAGAGCCGCCGCGTACGACGTCTGTGGGGTTAAATTTTTTGATAGCTTTGAGGAAATTTTCTATCCTGCTCGCGTCGTCGCTGACCATGACGACGATGTAGTTTTCGTTGGTGTTGGCTACGATGCCGTTGTAGGCCTTTAGTATCGCGTCCAGCCCGCCGAAATTTTCGCTTAGCGGGATTTTTACCAGTGCCATTTCTTTTTCGACGAATTCGCCGCTTTCGATTACTTTGTAGGTCGGTATTAGCTTGTGTAGCTGCTTTACGATTTGCTCGAGTACGCGCTCGTCGCCGCTAGTGACGATGCTGATACGAGAAAGCTCGGTGCCTGGGATCGGTGCGACCGTGAGCGTGTCGATGTTGTATCCGCGCCCCGCAAAAAGCCCGGAAATGCGCGATAAAACGCCGTGCTCGTTTAGCACGATGACTGAAATCACTCTTCTTATGCTCATTTTTATTCCTTGCTTTTTAAGATCATGTTATATATCGCCGCGCCCGCAGGAACCATCGGCAGTACGTCCTCAAATCTATCCACGCGTACGTCTAGAACCGCCGTTTTGCCGCAGGCCATCGCCTCTTTTAGCGCGGAGCGAAACTCGTCTTTCGTGCGGCACACGAAGCCCGTTCCGCCAAAGCCCTCTGCAATCTTTGCAAAATCAGGCTGCAAGCTAAGGTCGGTCGAGGAGTAGCGCTCGCCGTAGAAAAAGGTCTGCCACTGGCGCACCATGCCTAGGAAATTGTTATTTAAGATGATGTTGATGACGGGTTTGCCGGTCTCGGTGGCGGTCATCAGCTCTTGGATGTTCATTAGGATCGAGCCGTCGCCGGTGAAATTTACGACCGTGCTTTCCGGCATCGCGTTTTTTGCTCCGAGGGCTGCAGGCAAACCAAAGCCCATAGTTCCCTGTCCTCCGCTAGTTATCAGCTGGCGCGGCCTATCAAACGGATAAAACTGCGCGACCCACATCTGGTGCTGGCCGACGTCGGTGGCGATCACGGCGTCTTTGCCTGATTCTTTTAAAATTTTAGCCGTTTCGCACACGACCCACTGCGGTTTTATGATCTCGTCGCTGTCTTTGTAATCCAGCGGATTTAGCGCGTCGTAGCGAGCTAGTATCTCGCGCCACGCGGTCAAATTTTGCTCGTTTACGGTTACTTTTTCCAGCATCTCTTCTAAGACGAAATTTAGATCGCCTACGATCGGGAAGTGCGCGTTTACGATCTTTGAGATCGAGCTAGGGTCGATATCGACGTGGATGATTTTGGCGTGTTTGGCAAATTCGCTGAGCTTGCCCGTCACGCGGTCGTCAAATCGCACGCCAAGCGCGATGATGAGATCGGTTTCGCTCATCGCCATATTTGCCGCGTAGCTACCGTGCATACCGACCATCGAGAGTAGATTTTTATCCTCGTGCGCTAGGACGCCAAGCCCCATCAGCGTCTCGACCGCCGGGATGCCCGTCTTTGCGCTAAATTTACGCACGAGCTCGCTAGCGTTCGCCGCTACGACGCCGCCACCTAGATAGAGCAGCGGGCGTTTGGCCTCGGCGATGACCTCAAGCGCCTTTTTGATCTGCTTTGCGTTGCCTTTGTAGGTCGGTTTATATGTCGGCATCTTTATCTCGGTCGGGTAATCAAAATCCCCCACGGCCGCGGTTATATCCTTTGGGATATCGACGTGAACGGGCCCCGGGCGTCCCGAGCGAGCGATATAAAAGGCCTCTTTTAGGATGCGCGGCAGCTCCTCGATACTGCGAACGAGGTAGTTGTGCTTCACACACGGTCGCGAGATGCCCACGGCGTCGATCTCCTGAAAGGCGTCCGTACCGATAAGCGAGGTCGGAACCTGTCCGCTGATTAATATAAGCGGGATGCTATCGGAGTATGCGGTTGCTAGACCAGTTACTGCGTTTGTAAAGCCGGGGCCGCTCGTTACAAACGCCACTCCGACCTTGCCGCTAGCTCTAGCGTAGCCGTCTGCGGCGTGCACGGCGGCTTGCTCGTGACGCGTCAAAACGTGCCTGAAATAACTCTGTTTATACGTCTCGTCGTAGATGTTTAGCGCCGCGCCGCCGGGGTAACCGAAAACCGTGTCTACGCCCTCCTCGCGCAAGGCTTCCATAACCATGCGCGAGCCAGAAATGCCTTTTATCATCTGTATCGCCTTTTGATAAATTTGACCCCGATTATACAGCTTTAAGGTTTAAAAACGCGTAAAATCGGGCTTAGAATTTGGGCTCGGCTTTAAAGGGGCTTAAATTTGAGTAAATTTGCGAGCGAAATTTAGAAGATTCAAATTTGGATAGGCTATTAAATTTGACGCGCCGAGACCCGCATCTTTACGATGCTAAATTTGGCGTTATAAATTATGATTTTTTTGCACAAAAGATGGAAGGGTCTTGAATTGCGCTTATAGCCTCTAGCAGAGCAAAAAGCTCACTTTTGTGTCTACTTTTCTCTTTTCTTCGGGAGAGGAAGGGGGTTCTACTTACGAAGCGTCGCCCTTTCCTATCCCATGCCCTCTCCAACCCCACTGCACGTGAGATGTGGCGACACTGCTTTGCTGACGCAAAGCGTCGCAAATTTAAATTTGACATTTTCAAGATACGGGTCTCGGTAGGTAAAATTTAAAGCAGAAATTTACAAATTTGACTTCAAGTTTGAATAGGAAAACCAAGGCAAAGTATTTTGAGATGGATTTGAATGTTGTGCGGAAATTTTCGTCCCAAGACTAGACATATAGTCTGTCGCAGGGCGAAAATTTCAAACTCATTCAAAGACACTCAAAAGACAAGCCATCTAGCTAAGCATAAAAAAGCTTAAAAAGGCCAGATCGCCTCCATAAGCTTCGTCCCCCACGGCTTCCTCGTCGCCCTATCCACGTCGCCTTCGGTTTTATATAGGATCTTAGCGTCAGCGATGTAGCGCGAGTCGATCTCGTTGGCGTTTGAGATGTCGTACGGGCGGATCACGCCGCTAAGCTGCATAATCTGCTTTTCGCCGTTTATGAGCAGTTCGCGCGAGCCCTCGATAAAGTAGTTGCCGTTTTCTAACACCTTGATGATGCGCGCTGAAATCGTAGTCGTAAAGGCCTCTGCGCGCACGCTAGATCCAGCACCCGTAAATTCGTTTTTATTGCCCGCGCTAAAGCCGATGTCGCCGGCTTTGTTTAGCTGAGTAGCCAGCGTAGATAGCGGCGCGGAGCCCGCGCTAAATAGCCCTCCGCCAAGGCTTATCGCGCTGTTTTTGCTTGTGTCGTGCTTGCCGCTGGAGCTTTGGTTGGCGCGCTCGCTGATGACGACGGTTACGATGTCGTTTACGTTCATCGCCTTGCGGTCGGCAAAAAGCGGATTGTCGCCGCGACCGAAAAGACTGCCCGCGTTTGGTTGGTTATTGACCTGTTTAGCGGGAAGCTGCTCGACGTAAACGGGCGGTTTCATATCTATGCGAGGGTCGGCGCTAGGCAAACACCCGCTCAAAAACGCTGCTACAAGGGCGCAAAAGTAAATATTTTTTCTCACGCTTTACCTTAAAGTGAAAATTTTACGATAAAATAAGCAAATCAAGTTCCAAAAAGGAAAATTATGGCCGATTCTATCCTTGCGCTTGGCGCGAATTTTCAAGAAATTTACGAAATTATATCAACAAAATTTAAAAATGTAGCCGTTTTTGACCCCGTAAATGATTTTTTCGGGCTAGAAAATGCCCGGGAAGCTTTTGAAAACGGCAGCGAACGGGAGTTTTTTAAAAGCGCGGTAGATGAATTTGACCGCCTGGCTAAAAGCGCTGATTTTGTGCTCGTTAAGCCTGCAAAAAGCATCGCAAATATCGGCGAAATAGAGCTAAATTTACAAATTGCTAAAAATTTAAACGTTCCGGTTTTTTGCCGCGAAAATTTGAGCTTTTTTACGCGAAACTCAAAGCTAATCGTAAGCGGAAATTTAGATGAAATTTTAAATGCAAAGCAAGATATAGTCACGCCTTTGCGCTTTGAAAGCTCGCTATTTAAACTCGCCGCAAAAGATAAAAAAACCGTCGTTTTGCCTGAAAGCGAAGACGAGCGGATACTAAGAGCCAGCGAAATTTTACTAAAAAGCGGCGCGGTAAATTTGATCCTTTTGGGCGACGAAAACAAGGTTAAATTTGACGCGGAGAAGCTCGGGGTAAATTTAAACGGCGCGCGATTTATAAATTTAGAAAAAAACGAGTACGCAGATCGCCTAACCGCCGCGCTTTTTGAAGCTCGCAAAAGCAAGGGCGTAAGCATGGAGCAAGCCCGCGAGCTCGTACTGGATAGGACGTATTTTGCTACGATGATGGTACAAGAAGGGCTAGCCCACGCCATGGTGAGCGGCGCAAACACGACCACGGCGCACACCATCCGACCTGCGCTGCAGATCATCAAAACCCGCCCTGATAGTCCGCTAGTTTCAAGCTCGTTTATAATGTGCTTTGCGGAGGAGATCCTCATCTACGCCGACTGCGCGATAAATCCAAACCCGGACGCCCAGCAACTAGCGCAAATCGCCCTAGCCTCGGCGGATACGGCGCGCGCGTTCGGACTGGAGCCGCGAGTAGCGATGCTAAGCTACTCTAGCGGAGATAGCGGCAGCGGAGCGGATATAGACCTGGTTAGGAGTGCCGGCGAGATAGCGCGAGGGCTAGATCCCGCCCTAAAAATCGAAGCTCCCGTGCAGTACGACGCGGCTATAGATCCAGCCGTAGCGCGTAAAAAGCTGCCAAACAGCGACGTAGCCGGCCGCGCGAACGTTTTTGTATTTCCAAATTTAAACGCTGGCAATATCGGCTATAAAATCGCGCAAAGAAGCGCAAACTGCGTCGCCGTCGGACCGGTACTGCAAGGTCTAAAAAAACCGGTAAACGACCTAAGTCGCGGATGCGGCGTGGGAGACGTCGTAAATACGGTCCTAATCAGCGCGATACAAGCCGCAAACGAAGGAGAAAAATAGTGAAAATTTTGGTTTTAAACTCGGGTAGCTCGTCGGTTAAATTTCAGCTTTTCGATATGGCGGATAACCGCGTCATCGCTAGCGGGCTAGTCGAAAAGATCGGCGAAGCAAGCTCCTACGCCAAGCTAAAAGACGTTAGCGCGGATAAAATTTACGAGGAGCGCGCGCTGCTAAAAGACCACCACGAGGGGCTTGAGGCGATGAGGCGGCTGTTTGTTAGCTCAGATATCCTGCATGATTTTAGCGAACTAGACGGCATCGGGCACCGCATCGTGCACGGCGGCGAGAGCTTTAGCGACTCGGCTCTAGTTACCCCTGACGTCATCGCCAAAATCGAGCAAAACTCCGTTCTAGCGCCGCTTCACAACCCGGGCCACCTAGCCGGCATAAAAAATGCTATGCATGAGAGTGGTAAAAAGGTACCTCACGTCGTTGTTTTTGATACCGTATTTCATCAAACTATCCCCGAGTACGCCTACCGCTATGCCCTGCCATTTGATCTTTGCAAAAGGCTACATATCCGCAGATACGGCTTTCATGGCACCTCACACCACTACGTGACCAAAAAGGCCGCCGAACATCTAGGCGTGCCGTATGAGAAATTTAACGCTATCTCGCTACATCTTGGCAACGGAGCCTCCGCCTGCGCCGTGCAAGGGGGTAAAAGCGTCGATACCTCGATGGGTTTAAGCCCGCTAGAAGGCCTGATAATGGGCACTAGAAGCGGCGACATGGATCCTGCGGTGCTTACATATCTTTTAAATTTAGGCGAGCTCACTGCCGAGGGCATAGACGCGTTTTTAAACAAAAAAAGCGGACTGCTAGGTATCTGCGGCTCAAACGACATGCGCGAAGTGGTCGTCAAGATGCAAGGCGGCGACGAGCGCGCGCATTTAGCATTTGAGATGTTTTGTTACCGTATAAAAAAATATATCGGCGCGTATTACGCCGTTTTGGGCCGTGTGGATGCGGTTGTTTTTACCGGCGGTATCGGCGAAAACGCCCCGTATAGCCGCGAGAAAATCTGCAACGATCTCACGCATATGGGTATCAGGATCGATCACGAGCTAAATTTTGCCACAAGCGGCGGCATACGCGAACTAAGCGCCCCCGACGCGGCGGTAAAAACTCTCGTCGTGCCTACTAACGAGGAGCTAGAAATCGCGCTAGAAACAAAGCGAGTGATAGAAAATCTCTAAATTTGACCGCTTAAATTTGAGTTTTTTTCGGCGCGTTTGCCGCAAAAACCGCTTTGATTTGGCGCTTAAAGCAAATTTGACGAGTCGCTTCTAGGGCTCGGTCAAATTTGATCACAAATTTACAATTAAAAACGGCGGCAAATTTCCAAATTTACGCCGAGTCGAATTTGACTCCAAATCTCTCAAATTTTAAAAATCCTCTCTCAAATTTACTCGCTCGATTTACTTTGTTTTAAGCCGCGCTCGGTCAAAATTTACGTAAAATTTAATCAAAAGCGAGCAAATGACCCTTTCGCAAGCATTTTTATTAACCGCAAAGAAACAAAAAGAGTGCCGAGCCGCAGCGGCGGGATCGCCTACTCTTATCGCCTTTTGCATCGGCGTTTTTGCCCTATTTTTCGCAGCGCTTAAGATTTTTGATTTAGGCACCGGAGCGGCTTTTGTTTTGCTTATATTGTTCTTCGGCTTGCTATTTTGGGTGCCTGCGAGGCTAAAAAGTATCGGCAAAGCACAAGATGAATACAACGAATTTTATAAAGAGGTTTTCGTCTCCGCGCTCATCAAAGATATCGACGAGAGCTTTACGTATAGCGCTTACGGCGGCATCTCGCAGAGCGAATTTAACGCGGCGGAGATTTATAGACCGAGCATATTTTATAGCGAAGATAGCGTGCGCGGCGTATATAAAGGCGTCAAATTTAGCTTATGCGAGGTAATCAACCATGAGCGCGAATACCCTCGGATAAATAACAAATACGTAGCCATATTTATCCTGTTAAAATACGCGTTTGATAAGTATTCGGACTTTAAAGGCAGCGTGCTAAAGTGCGAGTTTAACAAGAAATTTAACGGCAAAACGGTCGCCGTTAGCAAGGATTTTAATACTAAATTTTTAGGCGAAAAAGAGCTACTCGACGACGTCAAATTTAACGAAAATTTTAGAGTTTTTACGACCGACAAGGTGGAGGCGAGGTATCTGCTCACGCCTGCGTTTATGGGCAAGCTAAATATACTAAAAGCCTACAAAAACACGCTAAAATCGCCGAGTGCGGCCTTTATGGATAACAAATTTTATCTATTTTGCTTTAGCAGGAGAAATTTTTTCGAGGGGCGGCTTTTTGATAAACTAGACATCGCCGAGGCTCGCCGCGAGCAAAGATACGTCAGGCAGATGCTTAGCGTCATCGACGAGCTAAATTTGAGCTTAGATATTTATCTAAAATAATTTTCGTAAGCGATTTTGCGATTAAATTTAGGCTCTTTGGGTTTGAAGTTTTTGCGCGACGTAAATTTATACGCATTACCGCAAAAACACGACTTTAAGCTTAAATTTTTGCATAAATTTACCCTCTTTTGCTAAATCCGAGCACAAAATTTAGGTTTATCGCTATCTCGTAATTTAACGCGCTTAAATTTATCGCCTTTTGCCGTTTAAAGCTTTATTTGCGACATTAAATTTATATAAAGATTAAACGATTTTAGGCGGGCAAAATAGCGCAGATTTTAGCTATAATGCTTTTCAATTTTTTATAAATTTAAGGAAAATATCTTGAAATACGCGCTTGATTGCAAGGATAGTTTTGAAAACTCGTTTATATTTTGGCTGACTCGTTACGTCAAATTTAAGCTTAGCTCGCTCTCAAACAAAGAGCTTCGCGACCCAAAGGCGCTAGCAAGCGTAAATTTCGCCCTTAGCCGCGAGATAAAAAACATCGACCAGCTCGACGGCCTCGTAAAATCGGCTAGAAACGCGGGGCTAACTGGCATAAATACATACTTTAATCCGCTTAAAAAGATATTTGAGACGCTCAAATTTTACGAGCTAGAGAGCCTAAAACAGATCGACGAAGAGCTGCTAAGCGAGGTGCTAGCTAGCGTCACGGGCGGGCTTAGCGACGCGAGTAAGAAAAACTACCGCATAAGCGCGATAAATTTTTTCGCATTTTTGGATAAGCAAAACGAAGAGGACGGCAAGGCGCACGTCTTTGACATCGGGCTAAAAAACTGGGGCGGCGTGGGCGGAGCGCGCGGGCAAAAGCTGCCTGAGTTTATGAGCGAGGATGAGGTCAAGAGATTTTTGGAAGCGATCGAAAATGCGGAGTTTAAAAGCAATGCCAATCGCAACAAGCTCATCATCAAAATTATCATTTTCACCGGCATCCGCGTGAGCGAGGCGCTAAGTCTAAAACGCAAAGATATAACCGAGGACGGCGAGCTCTACGTCATAAGAATCCGAGGCAAAGGTAACAAATACCGCGTCGTCATGATCAAACGCCGCCTCATCGAAGCCCACCTAGACGCGATCGCGATAAACTATATAAATAAAGAAGGCTATCTTTTTATCAATAAAAAAGGCACGCGCCTAACGCAGGCCTACGTGAGCCGCATCGTCGAGCAGATACTCTTTAAAGCAGGAATCCGTAAGGAAAAAAACGGCGCTCACATGCTGCGCCATACCTTTGCCACGATGCTTTACAAAAAGCAAAAAGACCTGGTTTTGGTGCAAGAAGCGCTCGGGCACGCGAGCCTAAACACTTCGCGCATTTACACGCATTTTGATAGCGAAAAGCTAAAACTCGCCGCGCAGGTAGCCGAGGAGCTAAGCGAGGAGTAACGTCCGCCGAGTCGGCATTTAAAAAAACGTAATTCTCGCGCTTTGCTTGCCGCCGGCAATTTTTTAGAAAAATTTGTTTTATTTTGGGCTCACGATACTTTTTGAAAATTTGTTTTAGTTTGCGCCTTTGATTTTTGGCGTTTGTTTAAGCGCATTTTTTGCCAGTTTTGCCCAATTTGCCACATAAATCCGTACTTTCACGGCGTAAGCTTCGCGTATTTATCGCGTTTTAAAAAACGAATAAAACGAGAAAAATTAGCTAAATTTGCACGGTACTTTTTAAAAAACAAAAATGATTTTTTACTTTCTAATTTTTTTAAATTTTAGGCGGTTTTATATGTTTTTGCGGCTGGATTATGAGTTTGGCCATACGTTTAAAATTTAAGAGCTTTTTGGGATTAACCCGCAAAAATATTAAATATTTTTTCTTGGATTTGATTTGGCTTTCTAAAAATAGATTGTAAATTTAAAATTTACCGCCTCTTGCTCCTGAGTTGCCGTATTTTTGTATCAAATTTAACGTAAAATGCGAGATTCGTTAATCCTAAAGCGCAGAATATCTATGAATATGTAATTTTACGGTCATAAAATTTAATAAACCGCATTAACATACGGCAAATTTACAAAAATACATAATATTTTTCGTAGAATTATATATAAAATATTACTAAATTTTACCGATTATGCCGATCTGATCGCTAAAATTTTGTGATTCGTGCCAAAAAGCGACTTTTTGCCGCAATACCGTAAATTTAGCTATTTTAATCTTAACCGAAATTTTGTTACAAACATCAAAATCACGGCGGTATTTTGGCGCGATATAACGCTTTAGGCATTGCTTTTAAAGCGATTTGGCGCTCTTAAGCCGTTGTGTGCCGTCTCCACAAATAAGCCCCCTTTAAAGCAATAAAAAAGGCGGCAAAGTAGCGCCATAGCCGTCTTAGCGAGCCAAGTAAAATCAAAGCCATAGGCTTTGCGACGGATATTTTATAAATATGATTTAAATTTAACTACATTGATTATTTAATGCTAAAGCTATTTTAATCGCCGAGTAAGTTTAACTAAAATCTAACTGCAAACGTTTATCGGCGTACAAAAAACTAGCGCTATATCACGCCGTAACAACCTTAAATCGGCTATAAATTTTTAAAACGGCTAAAAAAGCGGGCCGATAAGTAGCCCAAATTTGTAAAAAACCGACTAAAAACTCGGAAACGGAGGCAGCACGGCGCCTTCTAGCTCCTTACCCGCCGCACAGGTAAAGCTCTGAAAAGCCGTAGCCGTCTGCGCGATACGCCCCTCGTCCATCAAAACGATGCGGTCGCAAAATATCCGCGCGAGCCTAATGTCGTGCGTGATAAAAAGAAACGAAATTTTACCCTTTAGCCGCTCAAGCACCCGCAGGATCGACGTTTGCAAAGGCGCGTCAAGAGAGCTTAGCGCCTCGTCTAAAACGACCAGCCTAGGTTCAGCCGCCAAAGCGCGCGCAATCGTTACCCGCGAGAGCTGTCCTCCGCTTAATAACGAGGCTTTTTTGTTTAAAAAACCCTCGTCTATCTCGAGCGTTTTTAGTAGCCGCCTTATGCGCTCTAGTCGCTGCACTGCGGGCATGCGGGTTAGATATAGCAGCGGCTCTTCGATAACTTCTCGCACGCTTAACCGCGGATTTACGGCGCTTGGCGCATCTTGAAATACGATTTGCGCTTGCGAATAAAACTCCCTTTTTGCATCCAAATCCGTTAAATTTAGCCTACGCCCGTCAAATTCCACCCAGCCCTCGCTAGGATGCAAAAGCCCGGTCAAAACCTTGGCTAGCGTACTTTTACCGCAGCCTGATTTGCCCAGTAGCCCCAGAGCCTCGCCCTGCCTTATCTCAAAGCTAACGCCTCTTAAAACGTCCTTGCGCGTACGCTTGCCCAAAAAGGACACGTTCTCAAATCCGCAGCCGATACCGCATGCCTTTAGTAGAGGCGGGAGCTTGGAGTCTCGAGTATTTTCTTCTGCGTTAGGCCTGGCCTTACCCTGGCGCGTTTGCCCGTAGGCGGCAGAAGCGGCCTTATCTAGCGCGATTTTACTTACGTTCTCTTGTACGTCCGCGGTTTGGCTCTGCGTTTGGGTTGGGCTATTTTCCGTGTTTTCATTTATCAAGCTTGCATGCGCCTTGGCCCAAACGGCTTGATTTTTCGTTAAATTTACGGCGCTTTTATCCACCTTGTTTTTGACGCCAAGGCTCGTTTTTTCGTCGTCTGCGCCGTTTATATCTTTACCTTGCTCTAGCAAGTTATCTTTACCGAAGCTAAAGATATAGCCGTCGTCATGGCTGACATGCCCGTCTTGCGTGTCTAAATTTGGCTCCGCCGCTTGAGATTTTAGTTCAAAAAAACCGGCCTCGTCGTTAAATTTAAAAATCGGCGCGTCATGGCTAGGCAAATCGTCATTTGCGCTTACCGAAGCGGTTTTTTGCCTGTTTTCCGGACTCAAAGCGCGGTTTTGCATATCCTTATCGTTTTGCGCTATTTTGTTTTCGTCCGAGCTTTGCGCGTCTTGTTCGTTTTTAGGAGTGCCCGTTTGGGTATTTGTTTTGGGATTTGTCTTAGCATTTGGGTCGCTGGCCTCTGCGCAGAGGCGTTTTTCGTCCTTACAGCCTTCTTTTAGATCGTCTCCTTGCGGCTCGCTTGGAGCGTGAAATTTCGCCTCCGCCGCGCCAAGAAGCCCTCCCGGGGCATAAATTTGCTCGGGTTCCTTAGGCTCGTTAGCTTGGGTAAATTTATCCTCGCTAAATTTTAGCTTGCAAGACCCCGGCTCAGAGTCCTGCGCTACTTGCGCGCTAAACGTCCGCAAATCATAGGCGCCTGGTTTTATAAATTTAGCTTCGTTTGCGGTTCTTTGGCGGCTAAACTCTCCCGTCATACCGGCATAAAGCGCAAAATGAGCCCGCAAAAGCTCTCTTGTCGCAGCCAAAGTCGGCGCCAAAAATATCTCGCGCGTATCGCCGCTTTGAGCTAGTTCGCCCCGCTCCATCACGTAAATATCGTCTGCAAGCTTGGCCACTACGGAAAGATCGTGCGTTATCAGCAGCACTCCCGCGCCCGTTTGACGCGTCGCGTCGCGCAAGAGAGTTAAAATTTTAGCCTGCGAAACGAGATCAAGGTCGGTCGTAGGCTCGTCTGCGACGATAAATTTAGCCCCGCTAAGCAAAGCTAAAGCTATCATCGCTCGTTGCAACATGCCGCCGCTCATCTCGTGCGGATATAGCTTTAGCGCGCCCTCCTCAAGCCCTACCGCGCGCATGGCTAGTTTTATTTGAGATTGCGCGGAAGAAGGCTGATTCTTAAAAGCGGCTTTAGCTCTTTTAAGCCCTAATCCCATCGCTTTAAAAAATCCGGCTTCTGGCGTTAAATTTCGGCTCGAATTCGCCGCATCCGCGGTCTCTTTAGCGTGCGCGCCGATGCTTAACAGAGGGTTAAACGCACTTTTTGGATTTTGCATAACGGAGGCGAAAATTTTACCGCGCCGCGCCGCGACGTCAAGCCTTCGTCCGTTTAAAAAAATATCCGCGCTAGAGCTTAAGCCCGGGGGCGTAAAGCCTTGCAAGGCTAGCGCGCTTAGCGTCTTGCCGCTGCCGCTTTTTCCGACGAGGGCGGTTATGCGCCCAGAAGCTAGTCGTAAATTTAGCCCGCGCACCAGCTGCGTTTGTCCGGCGCTTACGCATAAATTTTTGATTTCTAAAATATCTTTTGCCAAACTCTGACTCATCTATCCTCCGATACCGCGCCTAGGCGCTCTTGCAGGCTCTCGCCGATGATGTTAAAGCTCATCACGCACAAAAATATCGCGATACCCGGATAAAAAATAAGCTCGGGATGGCTAAAAACGTACTCCTTTGCGTCGCTAATCATCACGCCCCACTCGGCCGCGGGCGCTTTTACGCCAAGACCTAAAAAGCTAAGCCCGGAAATATGCAGCACGATATGCCCTATATCTAAAGACGCTAGCACCGCGCACTGAGCGATGATAGGGCGGAGCATATTTTTTTTAAAATTTACCGTTTCGCTTGCGCCCGAAGTCCTAGTTATCAGCACGTAATCGGCATTTTTTAAGCTTAGTACGATACTGCGCACTATCCTAGCGTACCACGCCCAGTGCGATACGGAGATAGCGATAACGACGTTTATCATCCCAGTTCCTAAAACTCCAACCAAAAATAGCGCTAAAATGACGGTAGGTACGCTAAAAAACACGTCGCAAATCCGCATTAAAATTTGATCCGTTCGCCCGCCTACGAACCCCGCCGTCCCGCCGACTAAAATCCCCAAAAAAAGTATCAAAAAAATAGTCGCAAACGCCGAACCCAGCGATATGCTAGTAGCCGATAAAAGCCTAGAAAATACGTCTCTGCCAAGATGATCCGTGCCTAAAAAATGAGAAAGGCTAGCAGGCTCAAATTTAGCCGCTAAATCAATCTCGTTTGGATCAAAGGGCGCTAGCAAAGGCGCAAAAAGCATGATAAAAATCATCGCAAACGCGGTAAAACAGGCAAAAACCAGCCAAATTTTTTTCACGCGTTAGTCCTTATGCGCGGATCTATAAAGGCGTAAAGCACGTCTATAACGAGGTTGCTAATAGCAAACGCAAACGCCATCAGTAAAATAAAGCACTGAATCACGGGATAGTCGTTGTTTATGATGGCCTCGACCGCATATCTGCCGATACCCGGATACGCAAATACGCTTTCTATCACCATCGCGCCGCCTACTAGCTCGCCTATATGCATACCAAGCGCCGTAATAACCGGCAGCGATGCGTTTTTAAACACGTGGCTAAAGAGTACGCGAGAGGCGGATAGTCCGCGCATCCTAGCATAGCTTACGTGGCGTTTGCTTTTGATTTCGAGTAAATTTGCGCGGATGAGGCGAGAATTTACCGCGATAGACATAAAAGATATCGCAAATGCCGGCATCAAAAGATGCGAAAGCCCGCCGTCGCCAAAAGGCGGTAAAATTTTAAGATGCACGGAAAATAGCAAAATCAACAAAAATCCTAGCCAAAAATTCGGCGTACAAACGCCCAAAAACGAAACGAACCTCACGGCGTAGTCGATAAATTTATCCTTATAGATCGCTGAAAGTATGCCCATCGGAACGGAAAAAACAAGCGCGAAAAATAGCCCTAGCGCGGCTAGCTTTAGCGTGGCCGGAAAATAGTGCGCCATATCCTCGCTCACGGCTCTGCCGGTGATGTATGACGCGCCGAAATTTAGGCTCGAGGCGTCTTTTAACCAAACCGCGTACTGCTCAAAAATCGGCTTATCTAGGTTAAGCTGCGCTCTAGCATGAGCCAAAGCCGCGTCCGTAGGCGCGATACCCGAGGCGTTTAGATAGCTCATAGCCGCGTCCGTGCCGTTTAGCCGCAGTAGCGCAAATATCAAAACGCTAACCGCAAACATGACGGGAATAAGCAAAAGCAGACGTTTAACGATAAATTTAAGCATATTTAAGCTCTAAATAATATGCAAATAAGCGCGACGCAAGAGGTAAATTTAACTCCGTACCGCGCAAAAATAGCCCAAAAAGCGACTCGAAAAAAACAAAAACGAGCAAAGGACGATTGCCGTAAAGAAGCGATTTACGCATTATTTTGCAGCGTCCAGGCTCATCTTTTCAAACGGTATGCGATCTTTTAAAGCATCAAATTCCACGCCTTTTACGCGCTTGTTCCAAAGCGCCTTAGTCGTCTCGTAAACGATAGGAATATACACCGCGCTCTCGTGCAGGCGCGTTAAAACGTCGCGGGTTAGATCGCGTCTTTCTTTTGCATCTAGGCTAAGCGCGATACGTTCGATTTTCTCGTCGATTTGCGCTTTACCTGTTAGTCCTAGCTGAGCTTGATAATCAGCGTGCGCCGGCAGTCTCATCGAAGCTAAAAAAGCCTGAGGATCGTAAGGCGCGCCCCAAGTGGAGTTAAATACGGCGCCAAAATCGCCGGTTTTTTGCTTTTTGTAAAAGATAGTCGCCTCGTCGGCTTTTAAATTTAACCTAACGCCGATTTTAGAAAAATTAGCTCTCAAAACCTCTCCTATAGCCTTTTGCACGGCGTTTGAGCCGATATATACGAGCTCTATCTCAAGAGCTTTTCCGTCTTTGTATCGCACGCCGTCCTTGCCCGTCGCGTAGCCTGCGGCATCTAGGATTTGATTTGCCTTTTTAACGTCGAAATTATACGCGCTGGCGTTTATGTCGGAGTTTTGAACTGAGGAGTCAAATAAAAAATCAGCCTTTTTCGCCGCGTTAAAAAATATTTTTTGAGCTATAGGATCTTTGTTCGCGCTTAAATTTAACGCCTTTCTAACCGCTTCGTCATTCGTAGGAAATTTGGCCGAATTTAATGCGATAACTAGGGTAAAAACCGGCTGAGAAACCGCCCAGCCAAACTCTTTTTTAAGCTCGTTAAAGCTATCTATCGGGATTTGTTCGCCGCCGTATACGAGATCGACCTCTCCCGTTTTTAGCGCGATGATTTTGGTGTTTGGCTCCGGTATCACGCGCGCGACTATTTTAGAAATTTTAGGCAGCTCGCCGTAGAATTTATCGTTCCTCACAAAAGTATCGCTAACGCCCCGCTCGGTGGCGACCAATCTCCATGCGCCGGTGCCCACGGGCTCTTTTATGCCGTCTTTCGTGCCGCCGTCCTTCATCGCGCCTGGAGCGATAAATCTAAACGGACGTATGAGGCTAAGCTCGCGTAGAGTCGGTTCGTAGGCGTTTTTTAGGCTTAGTTTTACTTCAAATTCTCCCGTCGCCTCGCAACCGTCTATCAGCCTAGCAAGCTCTAACCACTCATGGCGCTTGCGGTTGGCTAAAACGGCGTCGAAATTTGCTTTTACCGCGGCTGCGTTAAATTTTTCGCCGTTTGAAAAAACGACGTCTCGGCGCAGCTCAAACGTATAAATTTTGCCGTCGTCGCTTACGCTCCAAGACTTGGCCAGCCAAGGCGAAATTTTGCCTCCGTTTTCAAATTTAACCAGCCCCTCGTAAACCATATCTTGCGCGAACATTTCATTTGGCGAGTA
Source organism: uncultured Campylobacter sp. (assembly GCF_963526985.1). Lineage (NCBI taxonomy): Bacteria > Pseudomonadati > Campylobacterota > Epsilonproteobacteria > Campylobacterales > Campylobacteraceae > Campylobacter > uncultured Campylobacter sp. The sequence continues at coordinate 180,360 of NZ_CAURPW010000001.1, read as the reverse complement.
TAGATGCGGATTTAGCTCGCCGACGTTTTTAGAAACGGCGAAATTTAGGGTATTATCGTTTGGATTTTGCGCAAAACAAGCTGCTAAAAAAGCTGCAGAAACGAGAAATTTTTTTATCATTTTAAATCCTTTTTTGAAATCGTAAAATTTCAATATATTACCTTTTTTGATAAAAAAGTAATACACAATACTTTTTCGTATTATCTGTTGCTATTATATAAATTTTAATATGAATTGTCAAGGAAATTTTAAGCTATAAGTCTGAATTTTAGCAGTATCGCTATAAGCCAAAGTATGAAATTTAAAGCCGTTTTGCGGAACAAGTCGCTTTACCGACTTAAAAAAATTCAAGGCGACTAAATTTGCCGCCTTGAATTGCTAGTCGGTTTTGTTAAAATTAAATCATAAATTTAACGCCGCCTAAAAAATTAAACTAAATTTTACTTATAGTTATATTTTCTCCGTTTGCGCCGATTACGATTTCATCCCCGCTTTCAAGCTCGTCGCGCAGGATCATATCAGCTAGCGGATCCTCGACTAGCTCATAGAGCGCGCGGCGCAAAGGTCTAGCGCCGTAAACGATATCAAAGCCCGCGCCCGCGATAAATTTCTTTGCCTCTTCGCTTAGGCTCGCCTTGATACCGCGATTTTGCAATGTTTTTTCAAGCTCTTTAAACATTATATCTACGATTTTTATTAGCCCGTCTTCATCAAGCGGATTAAAGATTATCGTATCGTCTAGTCGGTTTAAAAACTCTGGCTTAAAGTAATTTTTAAGCTCATTTTTGACCGCCTGCTCGCGTTCCTCGCCTTTTAGATCCATGATAAAATTTGACGCGATGTTGGACGTGAGGATGATGATCGTGTTTTTAAAATCGACCGTCACGCCCTTATTATCAGTCGCCCTTCCGTCGTCTAGGATGCCTAAAAGCACGTTAAACACGTCCTTGTGAGCCTTTTCTATCTCGTCAAAAAGTATGACGCTATACGGACGTCTGCGCACGGCTTCGGTCAGCTGTCCGCCTTCGTCGTAACCCACGTATCCGGGAGGCGCTCCGAGCAAGCGAGAGACGCTGTGCTTTTCCATGTATTCGCTCATGTCAAAGCGTATGAGCGCGCGCTCGTCGTCAAATAAAAATTTAGCCAAAGCCTTTGCCGACTGCGTTTTACCCACGCCCGTAGGCCCCAGGAACAAAAACGATCCGATCGGACGCGCGCCCTCGTTTAGGCCCGCTTTGTTTCGCTTGATAGCTCTTGCTAGAGCGTGCAGAGCGGCATCCTGACCGACGACGCTTTCACGCAAATGCTCCTCGATCATCAGATATTTTTGCTTTTCGCTAGTTAGCATTTTGCTGACCGAAATTCCCGTCCATTTGCTTAAAATTTCAGCCACCAGCTCCTCATCGACCTGATTTTTGAGCAGCACGCCTGATTTTTTCATCTCATCCCATTTTTTTTCGAGCTCTTTTTGGCGGTTGGCCGCTTCTAAAATTTTGCCGTATTCTATCTCGGCAGCGCGCTGCAAATCGCCGTTTCTGCGCGCTATCTCGGCCTCGCTTTTTAGGCTGTCTATCTCTTTTTTAGCTTTTGAGATACCGCCGAAAACCGCCTTTTCGTTTTCAAATTTACCGTCAAGGGCGTGCTTTTGCTCGTTTAGATCGGCGATTTCTTTTTCTATTTCGGCTAGACGAGCGGCGTTTTTAGCCTCGTCTTCCATTTTTAGCGCCTCTTTTTCGACTTGCAGCGTTACGATCTCGCGTTTGATGCGGGCTAGCTCGTACGGCTCGCTTTCGATTTGCATTTTTAGCTCGGCTGCGGCCTCGTCGATGAGATCGATCGCTTTATCCGGCAAAAAGCGGTTTGAGATATAGCGGTCGCTTAGCTTTGCCGCCGCGACCAGCGCGCTATCGGTGATCGTCACGCCGTGGTGTACCTCGAGGCGCTCTTTTATGCCGCGTAAAATTTGAAGCGCTTCGTTTACGCTGGGTTCTTTTACGTCGATAGGCTGAAAGCGGCGTTGCAACGCGGCGTCTTTTTCGAAATACTTGCGGTATTCTTTTAGCGTCGTAGCGCCCACGGCGTGCAGCTCGCCTCTAGCAAGCGCGGGTTTTAGGATATTTGCCGCGTCCATACTGCCTTCGCTAGCTCCCGCGCCCACGATAGTATGGATCTCGTCGATAAATAGGATGATATTTCCAGCGCTTTTTACCTCGTTTATGACCGCTTTTAGCCTATCTTCAAATTCGCCGCGGTACTTTGCGCCAGCGATTAGCGCGCTCATATCGAGTGCTACTACGCGTTTGTTTGCTAGGCTAGTGGGCACGTCTTTTGCCACGATTTTTTGCGCTAGGCCCTCTACGATAGCGGTTTTACCCACGCCCGGCTCGCCTAGTAAAATAGGATTATTCTTGCTTTTTCTTATTAAAATTTGCATCATGCGCGTGATCTCCTCATCGCGCCCGATAACAGGGTCTAGCTCCTTATTTAGCGCCTTTGCGGTTAGATCGATGCCGTATTTTTCAAGACTATCTAGCGTCTCGTCGCTGGTTTGACTATCTATCTTACGCCCTGCCCTGATGCTTTCTAAATTTTTGCGGATTTCTAAAACGTCCGTAAATTTGCCTAAAATTTGTTTGATCTCAGGCAGCTCAAGCGCCGAGATAATCCACGTATCCACCGCGATATAGCTATCTCCCAGACTCACCATCAGAGCTTTTGCGCTTTCAAGAGAGTTTATGAGCTCCTTTGAAATTTGCACGTTTTCTTTGCTCACGTTTGAGCTTGTCGGTAGCTGCGCGGCTTTGCTTTTTACTTCAAGCTCCACGGCGTCTTTGCTAACGTTCATTTTGTTAAAGACTTGGTTTAGTAGCGAGCCGCTATCTGCGACCTGAGCCCAAAGCAAGTGAAGCGGAAAGGTTTGCGGATTTTTCGCGTGTATCGCTAGCGCGACGCCCTTTTCTACCAGCTCTTGCATTTGCGCGGTTAAATTTTCGCCTAAATTCGCCATTTTTTCTCCTTTAGTTTATAATGAGCGTATTATATAACTTTAGTCGATTATTGTCAAGTTATCTAAGCGGTTTTATATAAATACTTACGAAAGAAAATTAAATTTTATTAAATCTTTTATCCTATTTTTAGGCAAATTTAACTAAAATACCCCCACTTAAAAAGGCAGGAGATTAACTTTGAATAAAAAAAAGATGTTTTTGTTTTCGAGCGTTGCGGGCGCGATGATTTTCGGAGCTGTTTTTAGCGCAAATTTAAACGCTAAAGCCACTGAGGACGGCTCAAATTCTAAACTACAATCGCTCTCAAAACTCACAAAAACCATTTCTACTATCGAAAAATATTATGTTGATGATTTACAGTTTAAAGAGATCGTAGATAAAGCCATAGAAGGGCTTTTAAACAACCTTGACGCACATTCCGGGTTTTTAAACGAAAAGGCGTTTAAAGACATGCAGGTGCAGACAAACGGGGAATTTGGCGGCCTTGGCATCACGGTCGGTATGAAAGACGGCGCACTAACCGTCATCTCGCCTATCGAAAATACGCCTGCCGATAAAGCTGGCATAAAAAGCGGCGACATCATCCTTCGCATCGACGGCAATACTACCCTAGGCACCACCATAGACGAAGCGGTAAATAAAATGCGCGGCAAACCAAAGACGCCTATCACGATAACTATCGTGCGAAAAGGCGAGCAAAAGCCGTTTGACGTGAAACTCGTGCGCGACATCATCTCAGTCGAGTCCGTTTACGCAAAGATGATCGAAAAAGACAACATCCTCTATCTTCGCGTGACGAATTTTGATAAGCACGTAACTGAAAAGGCCGAGGAATTTATCAAAAAATATCCAAAAGCGGAAGGTATCATACTAGACCTTCGAAATAACCCGGGCGGACTTTTAAATCAAGCGGTTGGACTGACGAATTTGTTTATAGATAGCGGCGTGATAGTATCTCAAAAGGGTAGAAATGAGAGCGAAAATAGCGAATTTAAAGCTGCAAGAGCAAATAAAATCACAAATTTACCGCTTGCGGTGCTAGTTAACGGCGGAAGCGCGAGCGCGAGCGAGATCGTGAGCGGATCGCTACAAGACCACAAACGAGCCGTCGTTATCGGCGAAAAGACGTTCGGTAAAGGCAGCGTGCAAATCATCCTACCCGTAGACGACAAAGAGGCTATCCGCCTAACGATAGCTCGCTACTACCTGCCTAGCGGCCGCACCATACAAGCAACGGGCGTGGAGCCTGATATCATCGTATTTCCGGGTAAAGTGCCTCAGCATGACGAGAATGCCTTTTCTATAAAAGAGAGCGAACTAAAAAAACACCTAACCAACGAACTGAGCAAAATAGACGCAAATAGCGACAAAAACTCTACGAAAATCACGGATAATAAGACTATAATAACCGAGGCTAACGTAAACGACGATATACAACTAAAATCGGCGATTGACGCGATCAAAATTTTACAGCTAAAATAAGGAGTGCAAAAATGCAAAAAAAAGAGCTGATCTACGAGGGCAAGGGAAAAAAGATGTTCGCAACGGACGATGCGAACTTGCTAATAGCGGAATTTAAAGACGACCTAACCGCCTTTGATGCGCAAAAAAGAGGCAATGAAGCCGGCAAAGGCGCGTTAAATAACAAAATTTCGACGCAGCTTTTTCATCTTTTAAAAGAAAAAGGTATCCCGACTCACCTGGTCGAAACTCTAAGCGACACCGAACAGCTCGTGAAAAAATGCGAAATCATCCCGCTTGAAGTAGTCGTGAGAAACATCGCCACCGGCTCGCTAACAAAGCGCCTCGCGATAAAAGAAGGCACGGTTTTGTCGTTTCCATTGGTAGAGTTTTACTACAAAAACGACGATCTGCACGATCCGCTCGTAAACGACGAACACTGCCTAATCATGGGCTTAGTTAAGAGCGAAAACGACCTTGATAGACTAAAACATATGGGCCGCGAGATAAACGCGATACTCTTTAAATTTTTCGCAGACAGAAATTTAAAATTGGTCGATTTTAAAGTCGAATTCGGCGTCGATAAGGACGGAAATATCCTGCTAGCAGACGAGATCAGTCCGGATAGCTGCCGCTTTTGGGACGCGACTACAAACGAAAAGCTCGACAAAGATAGATTTCGCCAGGATCTCGGTAGTGTAAAAGTCGCCTACGAAGAAGTTTTAAAAAGAATTTTATCTAAGGTTTAAAATGAAAGCTATCATCAACGTATCCTTAAAAAACGGCGTTTTAGATCCGCAAGGAAAGGCGGTCGAGCACGCGCTCGGCTCGCTTGGATTTAACAACGTAAGCGGCGTGCGAATAGGCAAACAAATCGTGCTGGATATAAACGCCGCAAGCAAAGACGAAGCGCGCAAGGAGCTAACTAAAATGTGCGAGGAACTACTCGCAAACACCGTCATCGAGGACTACGAGATAAATTTGAACGATAAATGCGAGAGCGCAAAATGAAAGTCGCCATCGTTTTGTTTCCAGGCACGAACTGCGAGCAAGATACAAAGTACGCTTTTGAGCTTTTGGGTTGCCAGACGCAGATAATCTGGCACAAAGAAAGCGAGATAAACGCCGATCTAATCGTACTTCCGGGCGGTTTTAGCTACGGTGACTACCTGCGCACGGCGGCTATCGCTAAATTTAGCCCCGCAATGAGCGCAGTCGTAAAACACGCCCAAAAAGGCGGATACGTGCTTGGCATTTGCAATGGATTTCAGATGCTGTGCGAGCTAAAACTACTCGCGGGCGCGATGAGACGAAACGAAAATTTAAGCTTCGTCTCAAAATATCATCGCCTAAAAGTGATCTCAAACGCAAATAAATTTCTCTCAAATTTAAGCGTCGGCGAGATCGTAAACATCCCGGTCGCTCACGGCGAGGGCAACTTTTATGCCGATGAAGCGACGCTAAAAGGCCTCTACGACAACGATCAGGTATTGCTAAAATACTGCGATGCAAACGGCGCCGCGCTAAATCCAAACGGCTCAGTTGACGAGGTAGCGGGAATTTGCGATAAGAGCAAAAAGATATTCGGTCTCATGCCTCACCCTGAGCGCGCCTGCGAGAAGTTTTTGGGTACGGACGATGGACTAAAGATGCTAAAAGGGCTAGTTTGCTAAAGCCCTTTTTAGCCTTTTTTACTGTATTTGTTTTAGCTTGCACAGCCACCGAGCCTAGCGTATTTGATATGATGGGCGACGAGCAAAGCCAAAAAGTGATCAAGTCTGCTCCGCAAACGCCCGCACAAAAGCCAAATTTACAAAACAGAGCGCCGAGTGCTGAAAATAGAACTCCGAGCCAGACGCAAAGCGCGGCTACTCAAAACAGAACCCCCGCAACGCAAAGCCAAACCGTAAGCAACCAAGGCGGCACGCATCTGCGCCAGCCTATCCCGCAAAATATCGCACCCACCAACGAGCCAGAGCTAAATTTAAAAGACAGTCAACTATACGAGCGCGTACAGCCAAACGATATCATCATCAAGGCTCTAAACGCGCCGAAGCAAGTCTACGTCGGGCAAATTTTTAGCTTTACGCTCTCGGTCGATATCCAGGATAATATCGCGGTAGATCTGCAAACCATCTTGCCCGAAACCGAAAACCTAAAATGGCTAAGCTCAAATTTGCGCTGGGATAACGACGGTAAAGGGGTTTACAAGGCTCAAATTTACGCCGAGGCCTCTGCCCAAGCGGTGAAAAATCCAAAAATCACGGTAAATTTAAAGCGCAACGGCGAGTTTTTCCAGACGGCAAATTTGACGCTTTCGCTGCCTAAAATCGTAGCGCTAAAAAGCGGCGAGAAATACAACCACGTCGTCGCTCAAAACCTCGAAGTCAAAAAATACAAAACCAACAAATTTGACGACAAAAATCTCATCATGATCGTCGAAGTAAATGCGCAAAAAGGCAACATCGCGGACTTTTTCATCGAGGATAAGGACATTATCAAACAAGGCGTGGACTCCACGAGCGGCGAATTTGACGCACAAAGCGGATATTATTTCGCAATATTTTCGCCCGAAAAAACCTCGATCGATTTTAACTACTTTAGTCTCGCTAAAAAAGATTTCGTGAGCTTTTCGCTCCCGGTAGTCGTGGAGGACGACGAGATCAGCACGCAAATCGGGCTAAATCCAAAGCAAAGCAAATTTGAAATTTACAAAAATATCGGAGTTTACGCGCTTTTTGGTATATTTTTGGTCACGTTTTTGTTTAAGCGAGATGCGATATTCCTCATCGTTGTAGTAGGCCTTGGAGCTTATATCCTTTACAGCTACAACCCGTTTGGCGGCGCTACGCTAAAACAAAATATAAACGTAAAAATTTTACCTACGCAAAACTCGAGCGTGTTTTACACCTCAAAAGCGCAGCAAAAGGTCGAGATCCTCGGCGAACGCGAGGACTACGTCAAAATTTTACTAGACGACGGCAAGATAGGCTGGGTGAAAAAAGATGATATTTTCTAGGATAAAGGCCGCGTATTTCGCGGTCGAGTTTCTGATCAGCATACTTTTGGTCGTGTTTTTCATGTGGCTTTTCAAAAAGCATATCCACGCCGTAAGGAAATTTTGGGGCAGGAGTCAGCGATTTTTCGGTTTTTACTCGCTCGAAGTCGTCGGCAAATTCGACGAGCGCGCGAATATGATCATCATGAACCACCAAAGCATGCTAGATATCGTCGTTTTAGAAGAAATATATCCTAAAAATCTCTGCTGGATCGCCAAAAAAGAGATCGCCGACCTGCCCGTCATCGGACAGATCATCCACGTGCCGCAGATGATCTCGGTCGAGCGCGAAAATAAACGCTCGCTCATCAAGCTCGTAAAAGACGCGCAGGACCGCGTCGAAAAGGGGCGCGTACTGGCGATTTTCCCGGAAGGAACGCGCTCGCACTCAAAGGAGCTTTTGCCGTTTAAAGGCGGCGCAAAAATCATCGCCGACAAGCTAAATCTAAAAATCCAACCAGTCGTGATCGTTGGCTCGGACATAATGGACGTGAAGAGCTTTAGCTTTAAAAACGGCAAAATCAAAATCATCTGCCTAGATCTTATCGACACCGCCGAGCCCGAGTGGCTAGAAAACGCAAGGGCGAAAATGCAAGAGACGCTAGATAACGAGAGGTAAAAAGCGGCGATTTAAACGCCGTTTTATCATAAATTTTGCCGCGCGCGTAAATTTGACAAACTTTTCAGCTAAAATTTGAGCCAAATTTACCGCGAGCAAATTTGATCGCCTCGTAAAAGCCGTAAATTTAGGATGATTTATGAAAAAGTACGCCGTTATATTTATGATTTTGGCTCAAATTTTATTTGCTTCAAATTTACCGGAGCCTCGTTTTGAGATTTTTTTCGACAAAAATGCCACGAGCAAGCAAATAGACGCGGGGCTCGATCAAATTTTGGAGTTTTTATCGCAAAACCCGCACCGCGTAAACGAGGAATACGGCGAATTTAACGACCGCCTTTTTTCGCCGTTTATCTACAATGTAAAAATCATAAAAACGGGTGAATTCGACTTTGAACGCATAAAAAAGGCGCTCAAATTTAAGCCCGATTTAAACTATAAATTTATGATTTTTAGCCCTCTTGATGCAATTATCGCACTTGGCATAGATCCCGAGGGTAAATATAAATTCGATCAAAAAGAAGCGATACGCCTCATCGACCTACTCGTAGCAAACGGCGCGGATATCGGCTCGCCAGAGCTTTTGCGCACGGCTTGCAATGCCGAGGCGTTTGAGATTTTTAGCCACCTTCTTAGCAAAGGCGCGCGCGGCGACAAAGAAACGATGCTTTGCGTGGCCGGCGGGATAGCTATTTTTATGGGTCGAAACGGCGCCTCGCCGATCGCAAACGCTCCGCTTGATCCAAAAATAAGGCAGTTTGCAAAAACCGCAAAATTTACCGAGTTTTACCACGATAAAATGCGCTACCTAGAAGAGCTTTTAAAATTTAAACCGCTTAGCGAATTTGAGGCCAAAGAGCTGGAAATTTTTACAAAACTAGCCGCCGTTTTAGATAGCGAGGATATGGTTAAATTTCTACTAAAAAACGGCGTTTGTAGGCAAGAAAAATTACAAACCTCGTGCGAAAATCTCAAAAAGTACGCGACGCAATTTGACGCAAAAGATAGTCTAAAGCTCATAAACGGCGACAAGGTCGTAAGCCCGAAATAGACGAATTTTACGAGATATAGCATTAAAAGCCCTTTCCGGCTCGCACGCTAAACTAAACTCAAATTTTTTCGTTAAATTTAGCGAGTTTTACTTTAAGCGCCGCAAATCGGCCAAACTTATACCGACAAAAGCGTAAAATTTAAAGGCTGCATTTAACAAACTAAAACGCCCTATTTTTCATATTTTTATCAAAATTTAAAAAAATTTGGGTATAATCCGTTTTTTCTACAAAAAAAGGAATCCCCAATGAGTACTGCAAAAAAAGAAGCATTGACGCAGGTCGAAGAGCTTTTTAAGGAAAACGCAAAAGGCTATGTCACGTATGAAAAACTGGTTAAATTTTTAGACAAAGCTCCTACGGCCATGGTCGCTAAAAAAATAGAGGCTCTAGCTAAAGCAAATAAAGTAAAACTCATAACCTCCGCCGAAATCGCAAAAATGCGAAATATCGAGGACGCAAAAAAACGCCGCGAAGAGTTGGCGAAGTTAGCCGATGATAATCTCGAAGAGGAATTCGACCTCGCAAACGAAAACGACTTGCTCGAGTGGTCGCGCTCGGACAGTCCAGTGCGTATGTATCTACGCGAGATGGGTCAAATCGCGCTACTAACCAAAGAAGAAGAAGTCGAAATCAGTAAAAAAATCGAACTCGGCGAAGATATAATCATCGACGCGTTTTGCTCGGTGCCGTATCTTATCGACTTTATCTTAGACTACAAAGAACCGCTAATCAACCGAGAACGCCGCGTAAAAGAGCTTTTTAGAAGTTTTGACGACGAAGGCGAAGGTAGCGACGGTGAAAGTGAAGATATCGACGAAGAGGAAGAAGACGAAGATATAGAAAACGATGGCGAAGACGGCGAAGAGAAGGAAACAAAGCCTAAAAAGCATAGCAAAAAAGACGACAAGCGAGCCGAAAAAGTAATCGAGAGCTTTAAGGCTCTAGAAAAAGCAAAAAAAGAGTGGCTAAAAACGGCGAATAAACAAAATGACGCTGAGATAGAGGATGAATTTTTAGCCAAGCTTACGCTCGCGTTTAAAAAGAAAATTTTAAAAGACAAACTAATGGATCTAGGTCCGACGAGCAAGCTCATAACCGAGATAGTAAAATCAATGGAAACGGCGCTAAAAAGCGACGATGAATTTGATAGAGAGCTAAAAAGACTCGAGTATAAGCTGCCGATGTTTAGCGACGAACTAAAGAAAAATCATAAATCGATCCTAAAAGATATTATCAAGCTAAGCAAAGACGACATCATCGCGAGGGTTCCCGAGGCTACGATGGTCTCAACCTACGTGGAGATAAAAAAACTATTTGCGACAAAAGAGGCTAGCAAGAGCGGATTTAACCTTGATCCGGTACTTTTAAAAGAAATTTTGGAGCAAATAAAACGCGGTAAAAAGATCTCCGACGAAGCAAAAGCCAGGATGGCGAAGTCGAATTTGCGCCTAGTCGTAAGCATAGCCAAGCGTTATACGAACCGCGGGTTACCGTTTTTAGATCTCATCCAAGAGGGCAATATCGGCCTAATGAAAGCGGTTGATAAATTTGAGTATAAAAAAGGCTATAAATTTTCGACCTATGCGACGTGGTGGATACGCCAGGCCATCAGCCGCGCCATCGCCGATCAGGCTCGTACGATACGTATCCCTATCCATATGATAGAAACGATAAATCGTATCAACAAAATCAACCGCAAATATCTCCAAGAAGAGGGCAAGGAACCGGATATAAGCGTCATAGCAAAAGAGGTCGGACTAAGTGCGGACAAGATAAAACAGGTCATAAAAATCACCAAAGAGCCTATCAGCCTAGAAGCTCCGATCGGCAACGAAGACGACGGTAAATTCGGGGATTTCGTCGAGGACAGAAACTCGCTAAGCCCGATGGATCATATACTAAAAAACGACTTAAAAGAGCAGATAGACGAGGTGCTAGATCAGCTGAACGAACGCGAAAAAGCCGTTATCAGGATGAGATTTGGCTTACTCGACGACGAGAGCGACCGCACTCTAGAAGAGATCGGCAAAGAGCTAAACGTAACCAGAGAGCGCGTCCGCCAGATCGAAAGCTCTGCTATCAAAAAGCTAAAACACCCAAAAGTCGGTAGAAAACTCAAAAACTACATCGAGGGCTAAATTTAGCTCTCGATACGCCTCGGGCTTGCTCGCTCTATTTTTATGCTACTTAAATATTGTTTTTAAGTTTAAAATAGCCGATAAATCTATCACCGTATTTGACCAAAAAATTTATGCTTTACCCCCCCCCGTTTTACGCTATTTTATGCGGCTATTTTTAAATCTATAACAGATAAAATTTAGCAAAAGCGTTTTGTCTACAAGCAAAAATTAAACAAGTTCGCCGCCGTACAAATGCAGCCCCTTAAATCCATATACAAAAATCACGATCAAATTCGTAAGGATCGGCTAATTCTAGCACTAAATCGCCATAAGCAAAGCAATAAATTTACGCCGTTTTTGGACTTTTATAGCCTTTAAAACAAACCCGCACTACCCGCAATATCGGTAAATTTGCGGATAAGCTACCAAAGCAACTCGTAAAACATTTTGGATAGAAGCTTGATAAAATCGTATCTACTTAAGGTAAAAGAGGGTCAAATAAATTTAAATTTTAAAAAATGATAAAATTCCGCCCGGAATTTAGGCGGAAAATAAAGCTATTTCGAGCAGCAAGAATCGCAGCAATCAGTCGGATCAGGCCCGTGCGTGATGCGATTTCGCAAATCTCGCCTTATAAGCTCGGTAAACCAAATATAGCGCGTGTCCGACAAACTCAGAAACGTGCTTGTACCAAGGCAGCGTTAAAAGCGGCGGCGTAAGGCCGAGGATAGGCAAAGTAATCACGTGAACGGCGATATTAACTAAAATACCGGCCGCAACGCCTTGCCAAAGCGTGATTTTTGGGAATTTTTCCGCAAGCACGCAGTAGGCTACCACAAAAACGATCGAAAATAAAATATGCGTAAAATGCACGTAGTTAAACGCATGCCCGGCAAACTCGTAAATCGCGGTGTACGGGCCCTATAACATCCAAATAATCGCGTAAAGACACGTACGGCGAGTTTAGAAAATTTCGCGAGCAATTTGGTCTGATCCGCCGCCCTAATAAGACTCTCCGGACCGCAAGCGGCGTCAAACATATCTTTGGGGCTGCGCGGCGGCAACGGAAATTCCCCGCCCCATTTCACAAAAAGTAGGCATAATACCGATAAGAATACCTAGCAATGCGGCCAAACCGAGATCACTCTCTAGGCTAGCTTTACTATACGCGTCGCAAACATAACTAAACGCTAAATTTACAACCGAGCGTAAAAATTAAATACACTAAAATAAATCTATAAAATTTACAACCGAGCCGCACGTAAAATTTAACATTAAACTACGTTTTGGTAAACTATGAAAAATAAAATTTAAAGGAGAAAAAATGAAAATTTTACGGATGCTTCTTCTAGCTTTTTGTGCATTTCTTGCCTACGCAAACGCTAACGACGCACAAAAGTGGGCAAGCAAAATCACGGCGGGCAAACAGATACCTACGGGTAAATTTTTGGCCTTTTACCTAAGCAAGGACGACCCAAAAAACGTCGTTTTCTCGGAAACGGTCGAAAGTGTAAATTTAAATTTCCCTTACGACGAGTTTCATAAGATACCTTCGCAAAATTTTATCGCCTACTGGGTCGGAAATTTCGATTTCAAACAAGATGTGCAAAAGATGATTTTAACCGATTTTAGCTGGGCAAATTTACGCATCGCGGTGGACGGCGAGCAGATATTTGACTCCGAAAACGGCGGAGCCAAGAGGCTAACGCATAAATTCAGTAAAGGACGACATAAGATCGAGGTTTGGTTTGTTAACAACTGGCACACGACTAGGCTTTCGGTAAATTTTAAGGATGAACTAAAATTTTACAAACAAAGCGAAATCGCCGCAAAGCTAAAAGATCAAAAATTTGGTATCTGGCTAGCTGCCGTTTATGAAAGCGGCGCACAGGACAGCAAAATAAACGTAACGCTGGAAAAGTCGCAAAAACCGCTCGTGGTGATGCTAAGCTCCATCCGCGCCGTGCGCTGGGAGGTATCAAATCCACACGGCAATAAAATTTTGGCCGCACTAGTTTATAATCCAATCAGTAGTATAAATTTAAATAAAAATGTTTACTTTATGGATGAACGCATATATGACGAAGATATGGAGATAAAATGCCATTGTTTAAATGGCGGAGCGGACTTTCACTGCGCTGGCGGAGATATAAGTAGTAAAAATGAGCGTGTCAAAAAGGAATTCGGGCAAGATTTGGGCGGTTTTAGCGGTTCGTATAGCCCGACCGCGATAAATTTGCCGAGTATTTTGATAGATGAAAGCGTGTTTACCAAGGACGCGGAGGCAAAAAAGAGGAACGAAGCTGAGCGCGAAAAATGCCGAAAAAGCGGTAAAATAAACGACACTTTTAAGTAGTTTAAAAGCTAAATTTACGCCTAAGGGTTACTGGCGAGCCAAGATACTCTAGCTCGCCTTTTACCGGCACGAAATAGTCTATTGCTTTAAAATTATTTTGGGTGCTTTATGCGGTAAAATTTAAGAACTAGCGATCATTTATCGTTTTAATTTTATACTGCTGTTGCTATTTGGTTAAATTTACCTTGGCGCACGGTTTATCCAAATTTAACGAAAATCTTTGCCGCCGTCGTCCATGCGGCAAGTTTAGCCTCGTCTTTTAAGCTTCCAAATATATTTAGGATTTTTTATTTGTTTCCTTGCTCACCGATATTTAGCCGTTGCGCTGCAAGGAAAAGGATAACCCGAGCGAGCAAATTCACCGTTAAACGGCCAAACTTCAGTCTACTTCGTCAAATTTACCGCCGCAGCCCCGCCCTACTTGCTAAGCTTCTGCGCTAATTTTTCCCAAAGCTCGCTTAGGCCTAGGATATCGTTGTGTCCGGCGTTTAGTTCGTAAATTTTATCTCCGGGCTTTAGAAATTTAAGCAATCTGCGCGAGTTATCCACGCCGATTAGCTCGTCATGCTCGCCGTGAAATATCGTCACCGGCCCGCCAAAACCGCCGACAAACTCAAACGTAGGGATTTTATATTTGATTAAAAATTTCGGCACGAACGGCATTTTCTCTCGCGCTAGCTCCTCTAGGCTAAAATAAGGCGCGATCAAAACTAGCCGCTTAGCGCCGTATTTTAGCGCCTCGCGAGCCGCCAGTCCGCTGCCTACCGAGTATCCGACCGCCGCGACCTCGCCCGCATCATACTCCTCTAAAACCAGCCGCATCATCGCGTCCGCATCCGCATAAAGCTGCTCCTGCGAGCCTATCTCGCCGCCGCTCTTGCCGTAGCCTCGGTAGTCAAACAGATAAAAATCATAGCCCAAATCCGTAAAAAACCGTGCGTAACCGCCCCAGCCTTGCAGATTGCCGGCATTGCCGTGGAAAAATATCGCCGCGCCGTTTTTTGCCTTTCCTTCGCCGCTCGCATCGTGCACGTCGCCGTAAATTCGCTCACGACGACCGCCCTGCGCTAAAAATTTAAGCCCGCTTATGCGCGTACCGTTTACGTCTAAATTTATCTCCTCAAACGGCTGATCAAAGCTAAAATCATGGTTTGGCTCTAGCTTGCTCGGGAAAAATATCAGCCTCTCTTGAAAAAAATAAAGTAGCGCCAAAACCGCGATATATAGGATCAAAACTATAATGCCAAGCCGTAAAATTACGTTCATTTTCGCCTTTCAAATTTATCTGCGCCGGATTTTCTTCGCTCAAAAAATATCCTAACCCTCTCGCCGCTCCGGCTTCCGAATTTCTCCTGCGCAGCAAGCCTGATCTCATCCGCTAACTGCTCAAAATAGCCGTCCTCGCCAAAAAGATAAATTTGCTTATAAAGCGGTAAAAGCGCGGGAAAATTTCGCCCGATAAAGGATAGAATTTTATCGCGAAAATTCGGATAGAGGTTTAACCTATCAAACCAAATTTCATCCGCCGCGTTGCCGTAGCGGGATATGATATCAAAAACTGGCGTGATCTGCGGAAAAATCGGCGCGACGGAGATATAGGTTTTCACTCCCGCGGCGCGCAGTTTTTTTATTGCTGCGATCCTTGCCGCTACGGAGCTTGCGCGAGGCTCCAGCGTGCGGCGCAGGTTTTCGTCTACCACGCTCAAACTCACGCCTACGCGAACGTTTGGCATGGTTTGCAGCAAGTCTATATCGCGCGTCACGAGGCTTGATTTGGTTAAAATTTGCAGGTTTATATCCGAGCCCGCAACCGCCTCGAGGACTTTGCGCGTAGCTCCAAAGCGCGCCTCGTACGGGTTGTAGCAGTCCGTAACCGAGCTCATAAATACGCGTTCGCCGCCGTGCAAGCCCGCAAATTTAACTAAACTCGCCGCGTCAAACTCCTTCACGTCCAAAAACTCGCCCCACGCCTCCTCGTGCCCGGTGACGCCGCGCATAAACTCGGCATAGCAGTAGATGCAGCCGTGCGGGCAGCCTACGTACGGGTTGATCGCGTAGCCTCCGCTGCCGATTTTGGAGCGCGAGAGGATATTTTTGGCGCGGATTTTTGCGATGCGCATTTTTGTTTCGGCCTTTGATTGCGTGGATTTTATGAGGGATTTTAGCGAAAATTTAGACTTTAAGCTAAAAGCGGCGCAGTTTTACCGACAAAAAGATAAACTTATCAAATCTAAGCTCGTTTTATAACCTACCCAAATAGCACGCTACGCCGTTTTGCCGAAGTTTATACTGATTTTAAACGACTTTTTGGCAAAATCTACGGTTTAAAAAGTCAAATTTAAGGAAAAATATGCTTGAAGTAAAAAATTTATTAATGAGATTTAACGCGCAGCTGCTATTTGAGGACGTAAATCTAAAACTCACTCGCGGCAACCGCTACGGTCTCATCGGCGCAAACGGCGCGGGAAAATCGACGTTTCTAAAAATCCTTGCAGGCGAGATCGAGGCAAACAGTGGCGAGATCGTCATCGAAAACGGGCTAAAAGTAGGTGTGCTAGGTCAAGATCAGTTCGCGTTTGAAAACTTTAGCGTAAAAGACGCCGTGCTATACGGCAACAAACGCCTCTACGACGCGGTAAAAGAAAAAGAGCAGCTCTACATGAGCGAGGAGTTTACCGACGCCGTAAACGACCGCCTAGCGCAACTTGAGATGATAAGCGCCGAGGAGGATCCTAGCTACGAGTACGAGGTCAGGATCGAGAAAATCCTAAGCTCGCTTGGCTTTAGCGACTTTGAAAAGCCGATGAGCGAGGTCGAAAACTCGGATAAATTTAAAGTCCTGCTCGCTCAAGTGCTATTTCCAAAGCCCGACATCCTTTTCCTCGACGAGCCCACCAACAACCTTGATATCGAGAACATAAAGTGGCTAGAAAACGAGCTAAACCGCCACGAAGGCACTATGGTGCTAATCAGCCACGACCGCCACTTTTTAAACGCCGTTTGCACGCACATACTAGACGTGGATTTTAAGAAAATCAGGCAGTTTGCCGGCAACTACGACGACTGGTACATCGCCTCGACGCTGGTTGCCAAACAGCACGAGATGGAGCGCGACAAAAAGCTAAAAGAAAAAGAGGAGCTGGAGAAATTTATCGCGCGATTCTCGGCAAACGCGAGCAAAGCCCGCCAAGCCACGAGCCGTCAAAAGCAGCTAAACAAACTCGACATCGAGGAGATCAAGGTATCAAGCAGACGCGATCCTAGCATACTTTTCCGCACCAAGCGCGACATCGGCAACGAGATCCTAGAGGTGCGCGGCATTAGCAAAAGATACGACAAGGTTTTGTTTGAAAATTTTAGCTTCAAGCTCGAAAAAAATGACAAAGTCGCTATCATCGGCGCAAACGGCGTAGGCAAAAGCACGCTGGCTAAAATCATCATCGGCGAGGTCGCCCCAGATAGCGGCGATGTACACGTGGGCGCGACGATAGAACCTAGCTACTTCGCGCAGGACACGACAAATAAAATCACCGGCGAGCTCAAACTCTACGAGTGGCTGCAAGACGAAAACAACAAGGACCTAGACGAGATCCGCAAGTGCCTAGGCAGGATGCTATTTAGCGGCGCCGAGCAGGAAAAAGCCGTCGGCAGCCTAAGCGGCGGCGAGAAACACCGTCTAATGCTAAGCCGCCTGATGCTAGAGCGCGGCAACCTGCTCGTGCTAGACGAGCCAAACAACCACCTAGACCTCGAAGCCATCATCGCTCTAGGCGAGGCGCTGTATAAATTCGGCGGCAACGTCATCTGCGTGAGCCACGACAGAGAGCTCATCGACGCCTTCGCTAACCGCATCATCCACCTAAAAGGCAACGGCGAAATCGTCGATTTTAAGGGAACCTTTGAAGAATACGCCGCGATGAACGAAGGGGCGACGGTTTAAATTTTGATTTTGGCTTTTGATTTGGCGGGTAAATTTGATGCTCGCTAAATTTAAAAGCAAATCCAAGCGGCAAATTTAACTCGGTTTTACTGCTTGGATTTTGGGTCTAATTTTGCAAATTTTACGCGCGTATACCCGCATCTTTAAAACGCTAAAAAGGAGCCAAAGCGGAAAATTTACTAAAACCGTAAATATGGTAAAAGATGCGGGCAAACCGGTTAAAAACTTTGCAGAAATGTCGAAAAACTATCCGAAATTTAAGGATTATTACCGCGATTTTACCGATGTAGGCGCGCAAATTTTTAAAATCCGCGAAAAATTGCACGCCGATTTTGCGCAGCTAAAAGAGCTTGAATAGATAAAGGCGCTAAAAGAGCAAGGCAAATAAACCTCCGTTTTTTTTGGCGACTAGAACTTCGCTCGCACCTGCCGATATGCAAAACAGCTCTGCCCGCCTACACCGCAAAATGAACTACTGTATTTAGCGCGGATTTATATCTGGCTCGCCCAGACCCGCATCTTTAAGACGCTAAATTTAAATTAGTCAAATTTAGTTAAATTCTCTTCGTAAAAAACAACCTTTTGAGATTATTTTTTACTTTATTGTAAAGGGGGTGGGGGGCTTAAATTGCGAAGTCGCTCCCCACCCCCTTTAATCCCTCCCTCTACGACGCTTTTAAGGTAGCGACACTGCTTTGCCTTGCAGGCAAAGCGTCGCGAGTTTAAATTTGGCATTTTCAAGATACGGGTCTCGGTGGATAAAATTTGAAGCCGAAATTCGCAAATTTGACTTCAAATTTGAATGTAAAATTTCTATACAGTTTTATCGTATTTTTATCTTGATTTTCTTGTTAAGGGGGGGGGAAGAGACTTGAATTACGCTCTGCTAGCACCTCCCAAAGAGAGCGCGTCCTAACAGTAACAAACGAAGTGCAGCTAAGCACAAGGCGAGGCAAAGCCGAAGCAAAAGAGCTCCCTTTTGTATCCGCCTTTCTCTTTTTCTTGGGTGGCGGAAGTGGTTTCTACTTACGGTCTGCTTGCAGCTACGAGCGAAGCGAAGTAGAGCGTCGCCCCTTCCGCCCCCAAACCCCCACCAACCCCACTGCACGTTAGAGGTGGCGACATGGCTTTGCTTACGCAAAGCGTCGCAAATTTTAAATTTGAGTTTTCAAGATGCGGGTCTCGGCGGGTAAAATTTAAAGCCAAATTTGCGAATTTAACCGAATTTGACTCCAACTTTGAGCCTAAAGAGTTAAGGTGAAGTATTTTTTCTTTAGACGAGGCGGAAATAAGCCGAGCGAGGGCGCGTATACGAAATACGTAACCGAGCTTCGGCAAAATTTCCAACGACGTATAAAGGAAAAAAACGAGCCGTTATTTTTTAGAATACTGTGCGTCGAGATACGGTATCAAATACCCATACCCTTCCTTCTCCATTTCCTCCTTTGGCACAAACCTAAGCGCAGCGCCGTTTATGCAGTATCTTAGCCCTCCTTTGTCGCTCGGACCGTCGTCAAATACGTGCCCCAAGTGCGAGTCCGACATCGCAGTCTTGACCTCGGTGCGCACCATGCCGTGCGATAGATCGGACTTTTCGGCGATTAGGCTCGCGTCGATCGGCTTAGTAAAGCTCGGCCAACCGCAGCCCGCATCAAATTTATCGTACGAGCTAAAAAGCGGCTGACCGTTAGTGATATCGACGTAGATACCGATACGCTCCTCGTCGTTTAGCTCGCTACTGTGCGGTCGCTCGGTCGCGGCGTGCTTTACGACGTCGTAGGAGATGGCGCTTAGTTCATTTTTTAGCGTTGCGTCGTCTTTGTTTTTGTAGTTTTGCAAATTTTGCTTCATATCTCGCTTTTTATCGCTCAAAATTTCGCCCTTTTTAGGCAGGCTCTCAAAGGTCACGTGGCAGTAGCCGTGCGGGTTTTTGTCCAGATAGTCCTGGTGATACTCCTCGGCTTTGTAGATATTTTCTAGCGGCGCGACCTCTGTTACGATGGGCGCTTTGTAGTTTTTTTGCTGTTCGGCGATAAAGGCTCTGATCGCCGGCTCGTCTGCCGCATCGGTGTAGTAAATGCCCGTGCGGTACTGCGTGCCGCGGTCGCCGCCTTGTTTGTTTAGGCTGGTGGGATCGATGGTGTTAAAGTAAAATTTGAGCAAATGCGGCAGGTCGATCACGTACTCGTCGTATTCGACCCAGACGGCCTCGGCGGCGTTCGTGTCGCCCGTACAGACCTGCTCGTAGCTAGGGTTTGGCACCTTTGAGTTTGCGTAGCCCGTGTAGGTGCTCACCACGCCGGGAAGCTGCTTGAGATAGGCCTCCGTGCCCCAAAAGCACCCGCCCGCTAGCACGATCGTTTTGTTCGCGGCCGCAGGCTCCTTTGTTTTATGATTCATCTGTTCTCCTTGTAAATTTAAAAATATACCTAAAAATAGCGCCAAAGCGCCGACTATTCCAACTGTTTTTAACGTTTTGCCAAGCATTTTCGCTCCTTTTGGCTTAAATTTTAGATTAAATTTGATTCGGGCAAATTTGACTTCAAATTTGATGGTTTTGCATTTTGTGCACCGAGACCCGCGTCTTTAAACTCCAAAATTTGTCATCAGGCGTTAGATTTTCAAATTCTTTTTTGTAGGCGGAAGGGGCTTTACTTCGCCTGCGGCTCGTAACTGCGAGCAGAACTACCTACGGTCTGCTCGCGGCTGCTAGCGCAGAGACGCAGAACCCCCACCATCCCCACTGCGCGTGAGATGTTGCTGCACTGCGTGCAGATTAAATTTAGCGCTGTCGCGTAGCGACTCTAAATTTACATTTTCAAGGTGCGGGTCTTGGCAACTCAAAATTTGTAAATTTAGCTTCAAATTTAAACGTAAAGCGATAATGCAAAGTATCGCAAGACAAATTTAAAGTCGTGCAGAAATTTAACCAAGGCTAGGCAGGAGCCTACCCTGGATAAAATTTCCTCTGCTTGCAGCTACGAGTACGACAAAAATCCCTCTCAAAAGCGCTCGTCTGCAAGTAGCAAACGCAGCAAAAAGCCCAAAGCCAAATTTGATAAAATTATAACGCCCCACTCTAAAGTTAGCGTGAATTTAAATCATTCCTCCGCGATTTACCGACGGATGCGTAAAATCAATAAAGCAAAAATGCATATTTGACCTGCGCCTTTTGCTTAAATTTACCGTAAATTTAAGCAAAATTAGGAGTTTTGTGCCTCTTCCTCGGCTTTTGCTCGGCTTCTTTGTCTTTGGGCGGCTTGTTTTTGGACGTTGGCTTTATAAATTTTAAATACGTGATCTTCTAAAACAACCACTTGAAACGTACCCTCAAAAACCTTGATATCGCGCGTTTTGCCGATCACTCTTACTTCGCGTTTAGCGCTATCGTTAAACTGGGCCCTAGCATCAAATTCCACGTTTTCGCCGATCTTGGTAGGGGCGAAAAAATGTATCTTAGCCCCTATCACGACGCTAAAGGTTTCGTTTACCGCAGCCATCGCCGCATAGCTAGCCGCCGAGAAAACAAAGCCGCTGTGAATAAGCCCTTCGGCGTCAGACGCCATCTCTTCGCTAGCAAAAAAATTCGTTTTCGCTTGATTTGAACCCAGTTCTGTCACGGTGCCGCTTAAGCTAGTTTTTATATTCGGCGAGGTTTTTAGCTCGTTGCGGAAAGGGTTTTCATCCTCAGGCAGTATCGTATCCTCGCTACCGCTGTCTTTATATATATTTTCGTCCATTTTTTACCTTTATACGCTTAGTTTTAGATAGACCCGTTTTGGCGCGGGATAGCCCTCTACCGTGCGCGTAGGGTCAGCAGGATCGAGGAAATCGCCCAAGCTCTGCCCCAAGATCCACTCTGTTTTTCGCTGCTCGTGCGCGTCCGTCGGCTTTGTGGCTAAAATTTGCGCATCTTTAAAATTCGCCCTCTCACACCAGTTTAAAAGCGCGCTAACGGTCGGCACGAAGTAGATATTCGGTATCTTTGAGTATGTATTTTTTGGACTCAGGGCAAAATCGCCCTGTATATCAAGATACATCGTGTCCAAAAATAGCTCGCCGCCCGCATTTAGCGCGCCTTTTAGCTCTTTTAGCGTACGCACCGGATCGCTTCTGTGATAGAGCACGCCAAGACAAAAGAGCGCGTCAAATTTGACGCCGTAGTGCGGCAAGTGCTCGACGCCTAACAGCTCGTACTCTATACCAGATCGCGCGAACGCATCGATAAATTTAAACTGCAAAAAGCTCATAACGCCGGGATCAAAGCCGATCAGTTTTTTGGGGCGCTGGGGCGACATACGAAAGAGATAGTAGCCGTTGTTGCAGCCGATATCGCCCACGACCTTGTCTACTAAATCCATGTGCGGCGCGAGGAGGTTAAATTTAACAAAACTCCTCCACTCGCTATCTATCAAGATATCGTCTATCTTAAACGGCCCCTTGCGCCACGAGCGTAAATTTAGCGCCGTTTGCAGCGTCTCTTCGCACTCTACAGGGGTTAAATTTGCGCTTATCTCGACTACATCGTCAAATTTGAGCTCAAATTCGCGTCCCTTAAATTTAGCCGCCAGCTCCTCTACCTCGCGTATCAAAGGCGTGTAGGTTTTGCCCGCCAGCTCCCTAGCCTTCGCCGCTCTAGCCGCTTCTAAGCTCATCACTCCGTCCAGTCGATGATGTTTTTAGGGCACTCTTTGTGATAGACGCCCGTCGCGTCGTAGTACTCTTTGCACTCGTTGTAGTACTTCGTCGTCACGCCGCGATCGTTTAAAAACACGCAACCGCCCAGCATCGCCGCCAGAACCGAAAAAAGTAAAATTTGCGCTAGAGTTTTCATTTGAAAAATTTAGCGTGCTTTTTCTTCATGTATTCGACGACTTCGAGCACCTCGTCCACACCCTCGGCACCCGAGTTTTCTAGCGCGTCGTCGATGCACTCGATGTAGGTCTCAGCGGCGTCCTCGAGCCTATCTTTTTTCACGCCGGCATAATACAGCATCGCCTCTAGCATCATCGAAAGCTCGTAGCTTAGCTCGTCTACGGTAGGTTCTATTTCTTTCATTTTCTATCCTTGTAAAATCGTTTTTTTGGTTATTAGATCGGTTATCTGCGCTTTTACGTTTTCATAGCTAAAGCTATCCTTAAAGCCCGCAAAAAGCCCGCCGCTAGCGTTCACGTGTCCGCCGCCGCCGACTAAGTTTTTAGCCATCTGGCTCACATCCACTTTGCCGTTAGCGCGAAAGCTCAGAGTCTTTTTGCTCGTAACGTCGATGAAAAAATCAATATCGGGGTTCGCGACTAAAAAATCATTGCCTATAACCGAGGTGTTGCCGATATTGTAAGTCAAAATGCCGTTAAGATCGTTATATTTTATGCTAAATTTCTCTTTTTCCTCGCTTAGTTTTTTTACGACGAAGGCTGAGATCAGATTGCTTAACGTATCGTTTTTATTCTCTTTGAAAAAATCCTTTTTAAAACCGAAAATCGCCTCGTCAAGCCCGACATAGTCGTCTCCCGCGTCAAAAAACTCCCGCGCGCGCTCGATAAGATAAAAAAGATAGCGCGAATTTTCAGCCTCAAACATCGTTTTGTTTATCTCTTTTGCGTTTGCGACGAGCCCAAGTCCGACCTTGCCCATTTCAAAATTTACGTCGTCTTTTAGCCAGATATCGACTGCGTTTACGACGTCGCTAAAGTGATTTAGGCTCGCATCTATGCCGTAAATTTTAGCGAAAAAATCATGCGTGATCTTGGTTGCACACCTTGAGCTATCTAAAAAATACCAGCCAAATTTGCTCGCGCACTCGGCACCGCTTTGGTGGTGATCGAGGAGCAAAATTTTAGCGTTTTTATTTACGAGCGCCTTCTCGTAGGCTTCGCACTGCTCCACGGTCAAATTTAGATCCGTTATCAGGATGAGCGCTTTTTCGTCATTTTTAGCCGCTTTGCCCTCGCCGCGATTTTCGGGCGCATTTTGCGAGTTAGCATTTTGCTCGCCGCTTAAATTTGACTGCGTCTGGGCTGCGTTTTTATCCGAAATTTGAGCCAAAATTTGATCAAATTTCTCGTCGATCTCCTTGCCATAGTTTGAGTTATAAAATTTAACGTTTTTAAAATAGTGATTCGTTATTACCTGCGCGCCGTATCCGTCCAGATCGGTGTGCGAGAGGTGATGGATGGTCATTTTATTCCTTACAAATTTGATATTTCTATCGTGCCTAGCGTCTCAAACGGCGTATTTGCCGCGACTTCGGCAAAGCTAAGCACCGTGATATCTATGGCGAAATTCGCGCAGATATCGGCGATAAATTTACGCAAGCTAGGCTCCACGCAAAGTATCATCGAGCCGTACTCAGAGATCGGCCGCTTCGCCCTCGCCTCGCGCAGAGCCTGCACGATCGCCGACGTTTGCGAGACGTTTATCATCAGGTGATACGCGCCGTCTTTATACTGCACGGCGTCGATCAGCTTTTGCTGCGCGGCAGGCTCCATCACGTAAAAATTTAGCCGCCCGCCCTCATCGACGTAAAGCGAAGTGATAGCGCGAGCGAGCGCGGTGCGAACGTGCTCGACGATCATATCTAGGTTCTTGCTAACCTCGGCGATGTCGCTTAGCGCCTCTAGGATGCTTAGCATATCTTTTATCGGGATGTGGTCTTTTAGCAGCGCTTTTAGCACCTTTTGGATCACTCCGATAGGCGCGATACGTAGCGTATCCTCGACGATGACCGGGTATTCCGATTTTAGCTTATCGAGCAAATTTTGCGTCTCTTGGCGGGTTAGGAGCTCTGCGGCGTTTTGTTTTATCAGCTCGCTCATGTGCGTGGAGATGACGCTCGCGGGATCTACGATCGTGTAGCCGCTTAGTATCGCGTCCTCCTTCACGCTCGCATCGATCCATAAAGCATCAAGGCCAAACGCGGGCTCTTTAGTTGGGATGCCCTCGATGTTGTCGCTAACCAGCCCGCTATCCATCGCAAGGAATTTATCCGCGTAAATTTCCCCCTGCCCGATCACGACGCCTTTTAGCTTAAAGCGGTATTCGTTGGGCGGTAGTTGGAGATTGTCGCGGATGCGGATCTTTGGCATCAAAAAACCAAGCTGTGCCGCGATATTTCGGCGCATCGCTCGTATGCGCTCGATGAGATCGGTCTCGGCGATCTTTAGCAGGCCGTAACCTAGATCAAGTTCTAAAATTTCAAGCTTTAAGATGTCGTTTATCTTAGCTTCCTCTTCGCGGGCGATTTCTTCTTCGCTTTTTTTAGGAGGTTTTGGTGCGGTCTGCCCCTCTTCCTCGCCTTGTGCAGAGCTCATGCTTTGGGCCTTGGCGGTCAAATTTATCTTGCCCTCTTTTACTTCTTTCATTATAAAACCCATACTTAAAAACAGAAGCGAAATAAATCCGAGAGATAGCGTCGGAAGTCCGGGAACTAGAGCAAAGATAAATAGTATAAAGCCGACTATTAGAAGCGTTTTATATTCGCCTAGCAGCTGCGTTAGCGAGCCTTCGGCGAAATTTTCATCGTCCTTGCTAGCTCGCGTGATAATGATCGCCGTAGCCGTCGATGTGATGAGGCCCGGGATCTGGCTTACTAGACCGTCGCCGATCGTTAGGATCGTGTAGTTTTGCGCTGAGGTAGCCATATCTAGGCCGTACTGAAACGAACCGATGAGAAAGCCGCCGACGATGTTTATGATAGTAATGATGATGCCCGCGACAGCATCGCCTTTGATAAATTTAGACGAACCGTCCATTGCTCCATAGAAATTCGCCTCGCCTATGATGGCTTCGCGGCGCTCTCTTGCGGTCTTTTCGTCAATTAGGCCCGCGTTTAGGTCGGCGTCTATCGCCATTTGCTTACCAGGCATCGCATCGAGCGTAAATCTCGCCTGCACCTCACTCACGCGCGTCGAGCCTTTGGTAACGACCATGAAATTTATAAGCACTAGGATCGTAAATACGATCACGCCGATGACGTAGTTGCCGCCTACGACGAACTGCCCGAAGCTTGAGATTATCTCGCTTACGGCATCGGGGCCGTTGTGTCCTTCGCTCAAAATCATACGCGTGGTGGCGATGTTTAGCGAGAGTCTAAAAAGCGTGATAATGAGAATGAGCGTCGGAAACGTGCTAAGGTCGGTAGGCTTTGGCACGTAAACGGCGATCAGGATGATGAGCACCGAGATAGAGATGGAAAGCGCAAGAAAAAAGTCCAAGATCGCGCTAGGAAGCGGCACGATGATGATCGCTAGGATGGCGATTATGACGCCGACGATAGTAAGCCCCTTAAATCTTACGATAGGCTCTAAAAACGGTGCGACCAGGGTTAGGATATTGCGCTTTTGTTTTGCCAAAATTTACTTCTTGATTATATTTGCTAACGTAATTGTATCTAAAAAATCGTCGATTTTAGACTGAAGCGCGCTAAACATCGGCCAAATTTGGCATATTCCGCCCTTACTGGAGGCACAGCTATCAGCCGAGATAGAGCACTCAAATACCGCCATTTTACGCTTTTCAGCGCTTTCTATTACTCTTTTTATACTGATTTCTTCAGGCTTTTGCGCGAGCATAAATCCGCCGTTTGCGCCCTTAAACGAAACCAAAATGCCCTCCCTGGCCAAATTTTGTAAAATTTTAGCCAAAAAGCTTTTTGATATATCAAGCTCGCCCGACATCGTATCGACGTCCGAGGGAGCGTCCTTTTGCGCTATGTAAATCAGCGAAAGCAGCGCGTATTCGCTTGCTTTTGTCAAAAGCATAAATTTCCTTTAAATTTTTTGCGGATATTTTATTAAATTTTATCTGCAAATTTGATTAAATCAATATTTTTTAAAGCAGGCGCCGCATTTTTTAATTTTTATGCTATAATCGCCTTTTTAATCTCACCAATCAGGAGGTCATTATGGCTTTGGATTCGGCTAAAAAAGCAGAAATTGTTGCGAAATTCGCTAGAAAAGAGAAAGATACGGGTTCTCCGGAAGTTCAAATCGCATTGCTAACCGCAAGAGTCGAGGAGTTAACCGAGCACCTAAAAATCTACAAAAAAGATCACTCGTCTCGCCTCGGACTACTTAAAATAGTCGGTCGCAGAAAACGCTTGATGAAATATCTAAAAGCTAAAGATTACGCAGCTTACACTAAAGTTATCACTGAGCTAAATCTCAGAGATAAATAATCCTAAGCCCCAAATCCGGGGCTCTTTCTTTCAAATTTTACTTCTTATCATTTTCAAAGTTTAGCACATCAAATTTTAGATTTTTAAAAAAATTAGCATTAAAACCAATTTTGCCATCCTCTTATATTAAATATATTTAATTTTTCCCCTATACCGCTCATTCAACCAAATTTTACCTTTCCAACATTGAGCTTACTACGCTAAAGTTATCTAAACAATTTTTTTTAACTATAGCCCTTGACAATTATCCGCTCAATGTTGTATAATGCGCCTAGCAATTTAAAGGAGAGAGTGCTAATATGATAAAGGTGAGTAAGCGAGATCTGATACTTGATTCTATCATTCAAGCTTATCTTAGCGATAACGCTCCGATCGGCTCTAGCGAGCTCGGTTCGCGTATGGCGATGTCAATCCCGGCCTCTACGATTAGGGTTTATTTTAAAAAGCTCTCCGACGAGGGCGCGATCACCCAGTTTCACGTTAGCGGCGGCAGGATACCGACGGCTGCGACGATGAGAGATTATTGGCGAGCTAGATTAAATTTCGATGAGACGCTAGATATCGCAAATCCTAACCTACTAAAGTTGCTAAGCGATAAATTTGAAATTTATGCGATGGTTTTTGAAAGCAAAGCTCAAACGCTAAACGAGGTCTTAAATTTAAACAATAGATTTTTGATTTTGAGCTTTAGCGAGGACGAGATAGCGCTCAAATTTAACTCGAAAGTCGAGAAGTTTTTGAGCAATCTCATCGGCATAGACCTCGATAGACTCGAGCTTACCTGTATGCAAGTGGGCCTAAACGAGCTAAGAAACAAGATAGCCGAGCTAAAACGCACTAAAATTCGTTTTTTAGAAAACGAAAAGATAGCGCTTGAGATTTTCGGCAAGAGTTTTAAAAATGCGCTAAACCCTAACTTTGAGATGGTTTTTGACTCAAATTTAGTCTTTTTCGGCGAGAACTATCTAGGTATGAAACTAGACGTAAATTTTGAGGGCAAAGAAGCCAAAATGCTTTGCGCGGGCAGTATTTACAACGACTATGAAAGATTTTTAAACAACTTAAAGGAGGCGGCATGAATGAGAATGAAAAAGCGGAGTTTGAACAGCAAATCCCGTCAAATTTCGACGAGAACATCAGCTTTGAGGGCCTAGACGCGAAGTACGTCGAGCTTCAAAAGCAGCTTGAGGAGCTAACGGATAAGTATTATAGAGCTAATGCGGACTTTGAAAACATCAAAAAGCGTTTTGAAAAGGAAAAAACAGACATCGCAACGTATGCGAACGAGAAATTCGCGCGAGATCTGCTTCCCGTGATAGACGCGCTTGAGATGGCGGTAAATTTTGAAACCGAAGGCGACGAATACGCGGCAAAAATCAAAGAAGGCATCTATATAACGATAGATCAGTTTAAAAAGTGTTTTGAGAAAAACGGTATCACGCCGATCGAAACCGAGGGTGAATTTGACCCGAATTTCCACAATGCCGTACTGCAAATCGATAGCGAGGACGTAGAAAAAGGAAAAATCGTGCAAGTGATACAAAAAGGCTATCTAATCAACGGCAGAGTTTTGCGACCTGCGATGGTATCGATAGCAAAGTAAAATTTAAAATAAAAATTTAATAAAAAGGATAAACAATGGCAAAAGTAATAGGCATAGACCTAGGAACGACGAATTCATGCGTAAGCGTGTATGAGAGAGGCGAGAGCAAGGTAATCCCGAACAAAGAAGGCAAAAACACGACTCCTTCGGTCGTAGCGTTTACCGATAAGGGTGAAATTTTAGTAGGCGATAGCGCAAAGCGCCAAGCCGTAACCAACCCTGAAAAAACCATCTACTCTATCAAAAGAATAATGGGCCTAATGAGCAACGAGAAAAACGCGCAGGAGGCTAAAGCTAGGCTGCCGTACCACGTCGTAGATAGAAACGGCGCGTGCGCTATCGAGATCGCGGGCAAGGTCTACACTCCGCAAGAAATCTCGGCCAAAGTGCTAATGAAACTAAAAGAGGATGCGGAAAGCTATCTGGGCGAAACCGTCGTAGACGCCGTCATCACGGTGCCTGCATACTTTAACGACAGCCAAAGAAAGGCAACTAAAGAAGCAGGAACCATCGCGGGACTAAACGTGCTTCGTATCATAAACGAGCCTACCGCGGCGGCTCTTGCTTACGGCCTAGATAAAAAAGAGTCTGAAAAGATCATGGTTTACGACCTAGGCGGCGGTACGTTCGACGTTACGGTGCTAGAGACCGGCGATAACGTGGTCGAGGTTCTAGCTACCGGCGGTAATGCGTTTCTAGGCGGCGATGATTTCGATAACCGCCTAATCGACTGGCTAACGAGCGAATTTAAAAGCGACTCGGGCATCGATCTAAAAACCGACGTGATGGCTATGCAACGCCTAAAAGAGGCAGCCGAAACGGCTAAAAAAGAGCTAAGCTCGGCTCAAGAAACGACGATAAATTTACCGTTTATCACCGCTGACGCCACTGGTCCTAAACACCTCACAAAGACGCTAACTAGGGCTAAATTTGAAGGTATGATCGAGGATCTAGTCGCTCAAACGATTACCAAGATAAACGAGGTCGTAAAAGATGCCGGACTCGACAAAAAAGATATAAAAGAAATCGTCATGGTGGGCGGCTCGACGCGCGTGCCTTTAGTTCAAGAAGAGGTCAAAAAGGCGTTTGGCAAAGAGCTAAATAAAAGCGTAAATCCAGACGAAGTCGTAGCTATCGGCGCGGCGATCCAAGGCGCGGTCATCAAAGGCGACGTAAAAGACGTGTTGCTCCTAGACGTCACTCCGCTAAGCCTAGGTATCGAGACTCTAGGCGGCGTGATGACGAAAATCATCGAAAAAGGCACGACTATCCCGGTTAAGAAAAATCAGGTATTTTCAACCGCCGATGATAACCAAAGCGCCGTTACTATCCACGTATTGCAAGGCGAGCGCGAATTTGCCCGCGACAACAAGTCTTTGGGTCAGTTTAACCTAGAGGGCATCCCTGCCGCTCCTCGCGGAGTGCCTCAGATCGAGGTTGAGTTTGACATCGATGCCAACGGCATCCTAACGGTCTCAGCTAAAGACAAGGCTACAGGCAAAGCCCAAAATATCACGATCTCGGGTTCAAGCGGCCTAAGCGAGGACGAGATCAACAACATGGTTAAAGACGCCGAGCTACACAAAGAGGACGATAAAAAACGCAAAGACGCGGTAGAGGCGCGCAACCAAGCCGACGCGCTAGCACACCAAACACAAAAGAGCCTTGATGAGCTAGGCGAAAAGATTCCGGCCGAAGACAAAGAGCGCATCCAAAAGGCGCTTGATGAGCTAAAAGAGACGTTAAAAGACGAAAACGCGAGCAAAGAGCAGATCGACGCGAAGGTCAAAACTCTAAGCGAAGCCAGCCACAAGCTAGCCGAAGCGATGTATAAAAAAGACGGCGCCGCGGGCGAGCAAGCAAACGGCGGCAAGAAAAAAGACGACGACGTCATCGACGCCGAAGTCGAGTAAAATTTAGCCCCTGTCTCGGCAAGGGCTTCAAATCTAAATTTAAGGTTTTAGCGTTTTTACACGCACTTAAATTTACCCCGTCCGTTAAATTTGACGGGCGGTTTTTATAAATCTCTTTTAAATTTTACGCAATCTTAAATTTATAAATCTATTCAAATTTGACCTCACAAAGATTTTTCACAAATTTGCCGCCTCGCCGATAAATTTTAAATTTAACCCTCTTTCGTGCAATCCTTAATCAAAATCATCCCTTTGGGCGGCTTATTTAAATATAATCAAGTAAAAAGGCCTTAGATGTATCTATTTTTCCTCATCATTCATATTTTAAGCGCCGTCGCCTTCGTCGGTTACGTATTTTTCGACGTTTGTATATTTCCGTTTGCCAAAAAGCACATAGACGAGAATACGCTCGCTCGCGTCAAAAAAGCCTACACCAAAGGCAGCGCGAAGGTTTTTGGTACGGCGTTTTTGATGTTAATTATCAGCGGCATTTTTATGGCAAAAGAATATCTAGGCGGTGAAAATGGATGGTTTGGTAGCTCGTTTCAGATCTTGCTAATGGCAAAAATCGGCGTGCTAGGACTGATGTGCCTAGTTACGGCGATATCGCTCTTTTTCGTTTATAAGCTCAAAAAGCCCGATCCTTTCGGCAAATACTCGCACGTCATCGCCCTTGTTTTGTGCGTCATAATGATAATCCTAGCAAAGCTAATGTGGAGGGTTTAGGTAAATTTAACGCGAAAGTAGCCCGCTCCGATAAATTTAACACGGCAAGCTTTTTTGATCGCAAAGCGCGGAGGCATGTTAAACGCGAAAGTAAAATTTGATAGATTGATTTAAGGCGCGATCAAATCGCCAAATTTAGAATAAAATAAAAGCGTTTTAGCCGCCAAGGAGCATAGCGGCTAAAGCGGTGTTTAGCTAAATTTAGCCCAAAAGCCTGTTAAACTGGCTTTGCAAACTTGCGGTATTGTGCGCTTGTGCTAGGACGGCGGCGTTTGCTTGCAGGTCGTTTTGCTTAAAGGCGCTTATATTTTTAGCGATGTCGTTATTTTGCAGCTGCGACTCGCTTTGTTTTAGCGCAATGTTTTTGGTTAGGCTTGCATTGATGCCTGAGATGATGCCGTTTTGTGCCGCGCCGATTTCGCCGCGCAAAGCATTTACGCCGCCGATAAATTTATGCACGCTATTTATATCGCCCACGTCGATGCCGCCGAATTTAGGCGCAGATAAATTTATGCTCTCCATACCGTTGCCGGTTAGAAAACTCATCTGTCCGCCAAACACGTTTTTACCGTTAAAGCTAGCCTGATCTACGCTATCTTGCATTGATTTAGTTAGCGCACCGACTTCGCTTTTTATCATCTTTTGCTGGTCGACATTTAGGATACCGCTGCTATAGCGCACCGAGAGCTCGCCGATACGGTCGGCGCTTTGCGTGATATTTGCTAGCGTGGAGTCTGCGATCTGTAGGATACCGATAGCGTCGTTTGCGTTTGCGACGCCCTGCTCTAGCGTGGAGCTTTGAGAGCGCAGGGAGTCCGCGATAGCTAGATTTGCGCTGTCGATACCGCTTAGAGCGCGCTGTGCGGAGATGTTATTTAGGGCTTTTGCGCTGTTAGCTTGAGCTTGTTCGAGATAGTGGCTACTCATGCTTGCATTGGTCGAAAAATTTCCTAGTTTCATATTCGCTCCTTAATTTTTTTCCGATTATAGCAAAATTTTGATTAAAATTTATCATTTACGTAAGCAAAAATTTAAGCCTGAATTAGACGCCTAAATTTATCAAGCCAATAGCAAAAATACGCTTATTTGCCGGGCGTCATGCATAAATTTACATCCGCTTTTTTTGCACTGCCCAAATTTATGCGATATCAAAAATTTACTTAAAATTTATCTAAATTTTAATCCGCCCTTGATAACTCATCACAAAACTTGACAAAATATATCTTAATAAACTATAATTTTTGAATTATTTTTTAAAGGAGAGAATATGAAAAATCTTATCATCATCGCGCATCCAGATATGGCAAGCTCAAACGCCAACAAAGCGTGGCGCGAGGTGGCCGAAAAACAGGCGGACAAATTCGACGTCCACGAGATTTACGCCGCCTACCCTAGCGGCAAAATCGACGTCGCGCGCGAGCAGGAGCTAATCCTAAATCACGACAAAATCGTGCTGCAATTTCCGCTTTATTGGTACAGCTATCCGCCGCTTTTAAAGCAGTGGTTCGACGACGTATTCGCATACGGCTGGGCCTACGGCAGCACGGGCGGTAAGCTAAAAGGCAAGAAATTTGCGCTAGCAATCACTATCGGCGACGAGCCTAAAAGCTACGAAAAAGGCGGTGCGGTCGGGCTTAGCATGGACGAGGTTATAGCGCCGTTTAAATGCGCTATGAATTTCACCGGAGCAAAACTGGAAGCGCGGCATTTTGGATACGGATTTTCGTTTCACGCAGATGCCCAGTACATCACCAAAAGCGCGGAAAAATACGCGGAGTTTTTAGCTAAGCTTTAGTCCTGCGCGCTAAAACGCGCTCTTTGTGCCGAGGCGACACAGACTAAATTCGCACCTTTAAGGCGTTAAATTTAAACCGCTTGGCGCGAAGGGCGACTTTTTGCATTAGCCAGCATAAGCTTTGAGGGCTTTAATCAGCTTAAATTTTTAGCCTTCTTGACATTTACAAACCCGGCCGCTAGCTTTTTTAAAAAAACGGCGCGCGAGTTACTCAGATAGCGGCGTTCTGCACGGCGCCTAGGGCAAAGCGACGCAGGCTAAATTCGCGTCTTTAAAGGCGCTAAATTTAAACCGCCGATGGACGTTTCGGTCGTAAATCGCGGCGAGTGCAAGAGAAGCCTAAATTTATCGTGCCAAGTAGCCTAAAATCGGTCAAAACGCGCCGCGTTTTCTAGCTCTCACCGCTCCTGCCGCGCTCGCTATCAAAAGCATAGTCGCGGCGACTCCCCAAAAAAGATAGGTCTCGCCGTTTTCGTAATAAGTAACCGCCTCAAAAACGAGCTCGCCTCGCGCCGGCACGAGCCGCTCCTCTTTTATCATCTTGCGGATGTCCGCGCCGCTTATGTTTTGCCCGCTCGGATCATACGGCCGCGTCAAGGCCTCTATGACGGCAACGTCTGCGATCTCGTAAACGCTAGCGTCAATCATCTGCACCGTTCCCATCGCGTCAAAGTAGTAAATTTTGTCGCCGTTTGCATAAACCGCGCCGTATACGCCGTTTCTAACGAGGCCTATTTTGCGCCACCGCTCGCTAGTTTTGAGCCGAAAAAGCTCCGTACGGCGCGAGCTTAGCCGTTTGCCGCTTTTGCCGCTGCTCCAAATTTCGCGGCTCTGCACGAAATAAGTCTGCGCGCCCGAGACGAAAACGCTGCCCGCAAGCGGCGAAATTTCATTCGTAAAAGGATCGGCCGCCGCTCGTTTTAGCTCGCCGCTTTCGCCGTCGTTTTTGCTCTCCCAAAAATAAATCCCGCCCTTGCCGCGAAAAAGCAGGTGATAGGCGTGCGCGCCAAAGACGCCAAACGGTAGCGAATAAGGCGCAAATTCTGGCGCAAACTCATTCCCGTCCGCATAAACTACGCCGATAGCGGGCTCTAAAAGATAGCGCACTCCGCCAAAATACGCCGCCTCGTGCAGTCCTGCCGTAAATTTAACCGCGAGCCGCGAGCTTTTAAAATAGACGTTTCGTCCGTCCGTGACGTAAAAATCGCTAGTTCGCCCGCGCGCGTCCCTCACGTATCTTAGCCCGTCCCCGTCCGCGCCATCTAACTCCTCGCCCTCGAAATATACTTTTTTGCCACTTTTATCGCCGCTTAGGGCAATGCCTCCGCCGATTTGCGCACCGTCTCGGACGCCTTTTTTATCGTCCGCGTCGCTATTTTTGCCAAATTTACCGCCTTGGCTCGCGCTTCCCGCCGCGAAGCCAAAACCCAAAACCGGGGTCAAATTTACGCCTGAAACGCGCTTTATTTTATAAATATAGCTTTGCGGTTTATCAGCGCCCAGTAGCGCGTACGCCGCGGTTTGAACCGCCTCGGCAAAAGCTCCTAGCTCGTGGTTTCTCTCGCCTACGTCGCTACAAAAATAGCTAATCCGGCCGTCCGTAAAATATCCGTTTCCAATCGCCCTAGCACGCATGGGATCAAGCCCGCTCATGGCTAGATTGCCGCAGTAGACGGCGCTTTCATCGGCGCCTACATTTCGCCCGCGATAACCGCCTGACGCAAGAACCTTAAATTTATCCGCCCGCGCGCCTTTTAGCTCAAATTTGCCTCCGCTTGGGATTAGCGCGTAAATTTTGCCCTGCGACGTCGCGTAAAATTCGCTGCCGCCCATCTGGGTAAATTCGCCCTCCTCCTCGTAGCTAGCGATATAAACCGTAAAAAATACCGTAAAAAGTACGGCAAAAAGCGCGACCGCACAAGCAGCGGGGGAAAATTTTCTTTTCATAAATCGCCTAAATTTAAACTAAATTTTTATGATTATATTATGATTTTGTTTAAGAGTTTAAATTTGATGCAAAAATCCGAAAAAGCACTGCAGATTTTGCATTACGGTTACGCCGATTCGTAGGGAATTTTGCTAATTTAAAAACGCCGATTAACAGCGTTTGCTTGGCTTGCGGCGCGATTTTGTCTACCACTAAACGATAAATTGCTTAAAATCCTCCGTCAAAATGTGCTCAAACCGCAGCGGCAAATCCTGTCGTTTTGGGAATTTATATGCCGAGACTCCAGGTAAAGAGCCCAGACGTTATTTATTTTAAAACGACAACCGCGTAGCCCTAAATAAAAACGCAAAATCGCTTTATTAATCACCCGAGTTAAAGCAAGGCCGCACCAAAATAAGTATGATGCGGCACGCGCAAAAGCAAATTTCATCTATCCAAAACGGCAAACTCCACATAGCCTTCCATGGCTATAAGCATTATCCAAGCGGCATCCGGGCTGTAAAAATAGTGATGTTCGGGGATATTTTCTAGCATAAATTTTAAAAAATCGTAAAAATATTCGGGCGCAAATTTAACTTCAGCATTGGTCAGATTGTCGCCGACGTAGCTTATATCTGCGCTTAAAATTTTACTTTGGATGTTTGGATTTGAGCTTATAAAATCTTTAATATCGGTAAAATTTTTGTACTCGGCCGTTTCGTAGTCTTTTAAATTTTGCAAAACCGGCTTTGAGCCGACGAAGCTAAAATTTTGCCCCATAAACTCCGCTCCGCCGTCGATCGCGCGCCACTCGTCGCCCAAAGCGGACAAAAAAGCAAGCATCTCGTCATCGGCCCAGCTAAAATTTTCAAAATCCATTTTCACCCCGTAAAGTCGTTGTAAATTTAAATTGCGCCGCACGCCTATTTTTATAAACTGCGCTGATTTAACTCAAATTTTGCGCCCCAAACCCGCGGCAAAGAGTTTTTTGAGCAAATTTAAATGTTTTTATCAAATTTCGTCCCAAGATAGGACGCAAAGTCCATCGACGGGCAAAACCGATTTTAAACAAAAAGGCGTTATATCTTGAGATGATTTTTAAAGTCGCGACGTAAAAATAAAACGCAGCAGACAGGTCGTCCGTGAGTATTTATTTTTACTAGCCCTTCAAAAAGCGCCCAAGAGATAACGCCGCAATTTATTTAAGAGCTTCGAGCCTAACCGCGACCGAACGCTTATGCGCTCCGAGCCCCTCGGCATCGGCTAGCTTCATGCATGCATTTGCTAGCTCGCTTATGCCTTTTGCGTTTAGCGAGATGAGCGACGTGCGCTTCATAAAATTTTCAACCCCGAGCGGCGAGTAAAATCTCGCGCTACCGCCCGTGGGCAGCGTATGATTGGGCCCGGCTAGATAGTCGCCCATAGCCTCAGGCGTAAAATGCCCGATAAATATCGCGCCTGCATGCCTGATCTGCCCAGCCAGCTCCATCGCGTCGTTTGTCGCGATCTCTAGGTGCTCGGGTGCTAGCTCGTTAGCCAACCTCACGCACTCATCAAGGTCGCTAGCTACGATGATAGCGCCCTTTTTATCGATGCTAGCCTGCGCGATGGGCTGCCTGGCTAGAGTCTTGATCTCCTCGTTGATATGTCTTTGCACCGCCGCGCCGAAGGCTTGGTTAGGCGTGATGAGCACGGCGCTAGCCATCTCGTCGTGCTCGGCCTGCGAGAGCAGATCCACGGCGATGTGGCGAGGGTCGGCGCTCTCGTCTGCTATGACGCAGATCTCGCTAGGGCCCGCGATCATATCGATATTTACCTCGCCGTAGACGAGCTTTTTAGCCGTCGCGACGTATATGTTGCCGGGGCCCGTGACGACGTCGGTTTTTTTGATCGTTTGAGTGCCGTAGGCCATAGCCGCTACCGCCGAGGCGCCGCCTACTTTATAGGCTTCCTTGATGCCGCAAACGTGCATGGCGGCCAGAAGCAGCGCGTTTACCTTGCCTCCGACGGCAGGCGTACATACTACTATCTCGCTAACGCCCGCGACCAAGGCCGGCACGGCGTTCATAAGAAGCGAGCTAGGATAGGCGGCCTTGCCTCCCGGGATATATAGCCCGGCGCGGTCTAGCGGAGTGTACTTCGCGCCCAGCAAGACGCCGTGCTCGTCGTGCTCCATCCATGTTTTAGGCAGGCTTTTTTCGTGGTAGCTTTTGATGCGCTCAAAGGCTAAATTTAGCGCGTTTCGCAGACAGCTATCTATGCCGTCGTAGGCTTTTTGCATCTCGTTGGCGCCGATTTTTAGGCTATTTACGTCGGGTTTCCAGCG
Source organism: uncultured Campylobacter sp. (assembly GCF_963526985.1). Lineage (NCBI taxonomy): Bacteria > Pseudomonadati > Campylobacterota > Epsilonproteobacteria > Campylobacterales > Campylobacteraceae > Campylobacter > uncultured Campylobacter sp. The sequence goes on along the minus strand of NZ_CAURPW010000001.1, from coordinate 143,281 downwards.
GTCGAATTTCTCTATCTGCTCAAAGAGCGCCTCGTCGCCTCTAGCCCGCACGTCCTCAAGTATCTGCGAAACGGCGGGCATAACCGCGCTCATATCGCCGTTTGAGCGGTTTACTAAAGCTGCGAAATACTCCTTAAAATTTTCATTGCTAGTGAGTAAAAACTTCATATCGCCTCCTTAAATTTTCTTTCGTATCTTAGTTTTTGACTGATATTTCCGAGCGCACCGCCTTGATTGATGTATAAAATCTCGTTTTTAAACGCGCCCGGGTTTGCCATCATCGTTAAAAAGCCGACCGGATCGTAAATGAGCTCAAACTCTATCCCGGTTTGCTCGCATACTTCGCGCCAAATTTGATAAAGCTCGGGCTTTAGATCGCCGAAATGATATTTTTTGGGCGGCTGTAAAATGCGCGCCTTCGAGTTTGGCGTCAGCGCCTCGATCTCGCTTTTTAGGTAGTCTGCGTCGCCCACGCAAGGACAGGTATAGACGTCAAATTTAACGTGCTTAGCCAAAAACGCCGCCGACGTGCCGGTGCCTGAGGGTAAAAATATATCCACGGTTTTACTCTCTGCCTCAGCCCAGCACTCTATCTGCCTAGCCTGCGAGATAAAGCCCGCCTCCGCCTGCGGCTGCCAAACGCCCTCGTTTATAAAAAGCGAATCGCCGATGAAGCAATCCTGCGCGGCGGACAAATTTAAGCTTGTTTGGTATGCGGATTTTTCAAAATTTGAGCTTTTATGGCTTTTGCATTCGCTAAAATTTGCGCTCGCGAGCTTTGCCGATCCGTCAAATTTGATCAAATTTTCTCTACCTAGATTTTGTAAATTCGGCTCGACTTCGGCTTGCGAATTTGATATATTTTTTGCATTTAAATTTATATCCGTAAAACCGAGCCGTTCGTCAAATTTGCTCAAATTTGTCTCGCAGGCGTTTTTTAAATTTGACCCGTTTTGGCTGCGATTATCCGTCAAATTTGCAGTCTCGCCGCCGCAAATCTCGCTCTCTTTTAACCCGGCTAGCTCATAAGCTAAAGCCCTAGCCCGCGCCCGCCTATCTTTATCTGCATATATTTTCATCCCGTTTTCAAGGGCGAATTTAAAATTTCCGATCGGATTTGCCGCTAAATTTGAGTTTAAATTTGAAACGACGTAGTGAAACTCAAGACCTTTCATCTTTGCAAAAACGCTTAAGCTATACATCGCGTTTGACTGGCTTGAACCGTAGCTAACGACGCGCTTTATGCCGCCTAGATCAGCATGCAAGAAATACTCCAACTTTCTAGCTTTATTGCCGTTAAATTCGCCATCCATCAGGTCGTCGCGAAGTACGTAAAACTCGAGTCCGTTAAATTTAGTCTTTTGAATACTTTTGATTTTGCCGCTCCAAGAGATATTGCATCTCTTTTATCGACTCTTTGTCCGAGATCGAAAATTTGATCTCGATGCGCCTTGAGGCATCGGGATCTTCTTTGCCGTTTTTCATCACCAGATCGCTAAAACTACGCCCGCTAGCGATGAGATAGCGCTCTAGGCGCTTGTCCTTGTTCCACGAGTAGATAAAATCTAGCACCGAATACGCGCGCTTTTGCGATAGATCAAGGTTGTACATGTAGCTGCCTACGGAGTTCGTATGCCCCTCGATCACGATCCTATCGATATGTTTTGCGATCTCCTCGTTATTTAAAATCGCCTCGAAATAAGTCTGTAAAATTTCTTTTAGGCGCGCTTTTGCTTCGTCTCTTAGCTCGTATGAACCCGTGTCAAAAAGTATAGACTCGGGCAGCGACACGACGCCCGTGCTAGGATCTATGCTGACCTTGTTTCCAAGCTTAGCGCGTAAATTTGATATGACGTTTGAGCGAAGCGAGCTGATGTCTCTTATCTTGTCTTTTGTTTTGTTAAAATCCTCTTCCAGCGCGGCAAATTTTGATATTTCATCGCCGTATTTTGCATTTAGCTCGTTTAGCGCCTCGTCTTTTTGCGCTAAAATTTGCCCAAGTTGTACCACTCTATCTTGCAAATCCGCGATAGTTTTGTTTGCGTCGTTTAGGTTTATCTCGTAGGTTTGAGTTAGATTCGTGAGTTCGTTTTTCTCTTTTTTTACGCCTTCAAGCATCTCGTTTACGAGCCTATTTATATCGGCAAGCTCTTTATTTTCGCTCTTTGCGCGGTCCAAATTTGAAAAAATTTCTTTTATGACGTTTTCTTTGCGCGCAAGCTCGCTTTGAGATGAAACGATTTGTTTTTCGCGCTCACTCAAATCTTTTTGCAGTTTTGCCAGATCGCTTTGGCTAAGGACGTATTTTACGACGACGGCGCCGATGATGAGCATAAAAACAAACATTAGCCCGGCCATCAGGTCCGCATACGATATCCAAAAGGTCTGGTCGCCGCTTTTGCCCTCGTTACGCGTTTTCATCTAGCATACTCGCCTTTTCGATGGTTTGCAAGATCTCGTTTGCCTCTTTGTCCAGTTCATCGATGTCTTGTTTTAGTCCTTCGATGAGCGCGCTATTATCGTCGTAAGCTTCGATAGCTTCGTCGTCAAAGGCCTTTTTAAACGCCTGCACTCCATCAATCAAGCTCTCTTTAAAGCCGTCCATAGCTAGTTTTTGTTTTTCTAAGATTTCGCTGCTAAATTTAGAAAGAGACTCGCTAAAATTTCTAACATTATGCTCTAGTTCGCCCACGCTCTTTTCAAGCCTCGCGATACGCTCGCCGCCCACGTCGTACAACCTGTTGTACTGCTCGGCAAATTTTAGTTGCATATCTTTGATGTTGCCGTTAAATTTGTTGATAACGTTTAAGATTTCGGCATGAACTTTGATCAGGTCTTTTTGATCTTTTGAGGATCTTAGCAGCGTATTCATCGTCTCTTTGATGTGTCCGCCGCTTAGTTTTACGGCCTCTTCCTCATTTTTTAAGATATTTGTAAAAGTTTTAAATTTAGCCTCGATAGTTTTGTCGAGTTCCTCGAAAAACTCGGCATTACTAACATGCTCAAATATCACTCCGATCTTCTCGAAGTGCCTTAAATTCTCTTGCAAATATCTTCTATCAAGCTCCTCTTTCGTCCAAAAAAAGCCGCTCGTAGCGTTTTTTTGCCTTCGTACTAGCGTTTCAAATTTACTCGTTCCGTATTTTTCAAAAAATATCCACCAAAGCGCCAGAAAAATACCGTAGATAGAGACGTAAAACGCAGTCGCTACGCCGCTAAGAAGAGTTGAAATTTCGGTTTCAAGTTCGGTAGTATTTGAGGAGTTAAACTCCGGCATAGAAACAGCGATACTGATAAACGTTCCTAAGATGCCTAGCATCGGGAAGATACCGGCACCCACGGAAGCAAAATTTTCGTTACGCAAATTTCTGGTGTAATAAGCGACAAATTCGTCAAATCCTGCGTTTGACTTCGTATCTTTGCCAATAACTAAAAGATGTTTGATGATGTATTCTTTTAGATTTCGCTTAAAATCAGCCCCGCTTTGCTCGAAATAGCAGCAAGCAAGCTCGGCGCTATTTTTAGCAAAGATTAGCGAAATCACCCAGATAATACCCATCATAACGACCGTATGTAGGCCGATTTGAAAATCTATATACCCAAAATATCCAAGAAGCGCCGCCAGATATATCGCCGTCGGCAAAAATATAATTTTCGCATACACGAAAAACGACTGCCTGCCTTTTACCTCAGGCAGCGTCAAATCGGTAAAACTATCGTTCTTTGCTTCTTTTTTGGGTTCCATCGTAAGCCTTAATTTCTATTTAAGCAGTTTAAATCCTCAAACGCCGTTAGTAGGCGCTTTACCATCGACTCCTCGCCGGCGCGCAAAAATTTACGCGGATCGTAATATTTTTTATTTGGCTTATCTTCGCCTTCAGGGTTGCCGATCTGACCTTGCAAATATGCACGATTTTTCGCCTCGTAGCCGCGCACGCCGTCCCAAAACGCCCACTGCGTATCCGTGTCGATGTTCATTTTTACGACTCCGTAGCTAACGGCGTCTTTGATATCCTTTAGCTCGCTACCGCTACCGCCGTGAAATACGAAATTTACGGGTTTATCGGTTGGGGTTTGAAATTTATCCGCAACGTATGCTTGCGAATTCTTTAAAATTTCCGGTCGCAACACGACGTTGCCCGGCTTATACACGCCGTGGACGTTACCGAAACTTGCCGCTATGCTAAATCTATCGCTGATTTTGCTTAGCCTCTCGTATGCCTGCGCGACGTCTTCTGGCTGGGTATAAAGAAGCGCGTTGTCTACGCTAGTGTTATCCACGCCGTCCTCTTCGCCGCCTGTTACGCCAAGCTCGATCTCTAGGCTAATGCCAAGCTCGCTAAGCTCCGCTAAATACTTCTCGCAAGTGCTTAAATTTTCATTGAGGCTTTCCTCGCTAAGATCAAGCATATGCGAGCTAAAAAGCGGCACGCCGTGAACTTTTTTGTATTCGCGGCTAAATTTAACGAGCTCATCAATCCATGGCAGTAGCTTTCTGGCCGCGTGATCGGTATGAAGGATTACCGGCACGCCGTAAGCCTTAGCTAGCAAGTGCACGTGCTGCGCGCCCGCTACCGCGCCTAGAACGTCTGCATCCTTACACGCTTTACCGGCGTAAAAACCCGCTCCGCCGTTACTAAACTGGATGATAACGGGTGAGTTAGCCGTCTTTGCCGCTTCTAAAACGGCATTTACCGAGTCGCTTCCGACCACGTTTACCGCAGGCAGGGCAAACCCCTGCTCTTTTGCGTATTTATACAGCCTAGTTACGTCATCGCCGCTTAAAACGCCGGCTTTTACTACGTCTAAAACACCCATTTTACCGACCTTATTTATATTCTACTTTAGCTTTAGAGCGAAGCTCGTCGCCTCTTTTTTTGATATCGTTTCTAAATTTCTCCATCTTTATGCTGCCTTCGATCTGAGGTTTTACCTCGTTTAGGCTAACCGTACCGGCAGCCTTGCTATCCTCTTTTAGGATTACGTGGTAGCCGAAATTCGATTTAACAGGTTTTTGAGTTACTTCGCCTTTTTTAAGAGCAAATGCGGCGTCTGCAAAAGGTTTTACCATCTGAGATTGACCGAACCAGCCTAGCTCGCCGCCGTTTACTGCTGAACCTTGGTCTGTAGATTTGGATTTTGCTAGCTCTTCAAATTTTTTAACCAGCGCATCGTCTTTTAGCCCTTTTAGCGCGGCTATTACGTCGTTTGCTTCTTTTTCGGTAGCTACTAGGATGTGTTTAGCCCTTACTTGCGCAGGTACGGCAAATTCGGCTTTGTTTTTATTGTAAAAGTCGCTGATTTCGCTATCGCTAACTTTGATATTGTCGAAAATTCTCTTCATCCAAAGATCAAGCGCAAGGTTGTTTTTTAGCTCTTCAAGAGCGGCTTTGTATTCGTCGGTCTTATCTAATCCGCTCTTTTTAGCCTCGTCTAGAAGCAGTTTTCTGTTGATTGTTTCGTCGATAACCTTTCTTTGCGTGTCTTTAGGCAGTTGCTCAAGAGTAACGCCAGGCATAGCAGCAAGCGTGAAAGCCACGTCCTTATCGGTTATGCTAGAACCGTTTACGGTGGCGTACTCCGCCGCGTTTAGGCTTAAAGCCGCAGCCAAACTAAGAGATGCGAATAAAATTTTATTCATCTTTGTTCCTTAAATTTAGATTTTTGCGAGGGTGATTATAGCAGGAAAGTCATTAAATATAAGTTATAATTCATCAAAAATTTAAATAAAAACGGCTAAAATCGGCGCTATGAGAACGAAAAAAGACATAAACGCTATCAAAAATTTATTTTTAGAAAATTTTAAAGACGCAGGCAGCGAGCTTAGATTTCAGAACCTCTACGAGCTGCTCGTTTGCGTGATGTTAAGCGCGCAGTGCACCGATAAGCGCGTAAATTTGATCACGCCCTCGCTTTTTGAGGCGTACCCGGACGTCGCGAGCCTAGCGCAGGCAAATCTAGCCAGCGTAAAGGCGCTCATAAGCTCCTGTAGCTTTTTTAACAACAAGGCCCAAAATTTGATCAAAATGGCAAAGAGCGTGATGAGCGAATTTGGCGGCGAGATACCGACTACCGAAAAAGAACTGATGAGCCTAGCCGGAGTCGGACAAAAGACCGCTCACGTCGTGCTGATTGAGCATTTTGGATCAAATTTGATGGCGGTGGACACGCACGTTTTTCGCGTGGCGCATAGACTTGGCCTTAGCAGGGGCAAGACGCCCGAAGCCGTCGAGCTTGACCTAACCAAAGCCTTTAAAACGCAGCTAAATACGCTTCATCAAGCGATGGTGCTTTTTGGCCGTTACACCTGCAAAGCGATAAAGCCAAACTGCAAAGAGTGCTTTTTAAACAAGCTGTGCAGCAGCAAGGATAAGAATTTTCCGTAAATTTCAGCCTGCAATGCGGGTTTAAATTTGTGAGCTGAAATTTGGAAAAATTGGGTTTCTAACGCTTGACGGATGAGTTTGCGGCTGTGTTTTTAAAATCGCCGTAAATTTAAATCAAAATTTGAATGCAAGAAGCCAAGGCGAAGTATTTTTGAGATGAATTTGGATGTCATGCAGAAATTTTAAGTCAAGGCTAGACCTCTGCTTGCAGTTGTGAGCAAAGCAAAGCAAAAACTAATTCAAAAACAACGTAGCGACGCCGCAGGCGTAATTTCTATAAAGATGCTCAAAAGAGGAACCGCCGTTGAATTTTATAGGCGAAGTATTTTTTCTTTAGACTAGGCGGAAACGACGGAGGCGAGGGAGCGTATACGCAATACGCGACCGAAGGCGACCAAAAAGACAAACCATCGCAAAATTTAAAGGCGAAGTATCGCGAGATGAATTTTGAAAGTTGTGCAGAAAATTTTAATCAAGACTAGGCACGAAGCCTGTCGCAGATTAAAATTTTCAAATCTCTTTCAAAAGCACTCGCGAGACGAGCCGCTAAATTTATTACAACCTAGCGATTATATTTCTTACCACTTCCGCTATCATCTCCACCGACGCTATCTCGCAGTGCTCGTTTACGGAGTGAGGCGAGTGGATGTTTGGGCCTATGGAGCAGGCTTGCAGCTCGGGCTGTTTTGCGACCAGTACGCCGCACTCAAGACCAGCATGCACAGCGGCAAATTTAGCCTGCGGCTTAAGTCTCGTCAGCTCCTCAAGCACCAGATGCGCGAAGTCGCTGACATGCGGCGCCCAGTTTGCCGAACGGTCGGTTACTTTGACCTCAAAGCCCAGCGCGCTAGCTAGCGTAGCGGTCTCAAAGCCCAAATTTTCGAGCCCCTCGCGCTTCATCGCGCGCCCGAAAAAATCAAATTCAATCACTTCGCCCTTTTGCTTGACGGTCGAGAGATTTATGCTTTCGTTTACCATGCCAAGCTGCGTATCGTAGCTGCGCACGCCCTGAGCAAATGAGTTAATTAGCGCCAAAATTTTGCCGCTGTTTACCAGCACGTCCGCTTCGCCTTCACCCAGGCTTTTCACCCACGCCAGGCCGTGCTGCTTTGGCTCATACGCACAGAGCGCCTTACACACGGCGTTTGCGGGGATCGAGTTACTCCTCTCGCCAAAATCAAGGCTGATGAGCTCGCAGCCCTCCTCGGCGAGAAATTTCGCCAGCAGCTTCGTTGCGTTTGGGATATTTTTATGTATCTCGTTACCCGAGTGCCCGCCGCTAAGCCCGGTAACGCCGATCTCGTAGATTTTGCCGCTCTTTTTAATGGTCTGCGCGCCGATTTTCGCGCTTACGTTTATGCCGCCCGCGCAGCCCAGCGTCACGCGGTCGTCTTCTTCGCTATCTAAATTTAGAAGATTCGGCGATAAAATTTTACCTTTAAAGGCGTTTGCGCCAACGAGCCCGACCTCTTCGTCATTGGTAAATAGACACTCTAAATTCGCAAACTCCCGCATCGCGCCCATCATCATCGCCACGCCGATGCCGTCATCTGCGCCTAGAGTCGAGTTTTTTGCCCTTAGTATGCCGTTTTCTTCGATGAGCTCTAGATTCGGCGCCGCACCTACGCAAACCATGTCGTAGTGGCTTTGCAAGCAGATTTTAGGCTCGCCCTTTACGGCATGGATGTTGCCCGCCTCGTCGACGCTCACGCTAAAGCCCAGGCAGCGCGCAAAATCCGCTAAAAACTCCCTCATCTGCTCCGTTTCACAGCTGCAGTGCGGTATCTCGCACAGCTTCTTAAAATCGTTCATAACCTCGTTTTTTTGCATGTTTGCTCCTTAAATTTACTTGAGGGTCTCGCCCTTATAGCCCGTCGTCGCCACCGCATCTAGCAGCTGTTTCTCGCTCACGCCGTCTTTCGTCTCGACGCGGGCGGTTTTGTCGTGCAGACTAGCCTTGGCGCTGATGACGCCGTCGACGTTTAGCAGGGCTTTTCGCACCATCGCCGTACACAGCGGACAGTGCATTCCCTCGACTTTGATGATGAAATTTTGATTTGCGAAGACCGCGCTTGCAAGCAGTAAAATAGATAGAATTTTATTCATAAATTTTTCCTAAAACTTCGGGGTATGATAGCAGAATAATCACAAAAATAGCTAAAAAAACGTAGATAAAAATCCATTTTTTGCGGCGATTTGCGATATCGCAGGATTTTGGCTTTTTGAAAAAATAAAACGCGCTCGCCGCAAAGCAGATCGCGGCAAGTACGGTAAAATAGGGCCTCAGCTCGGTTAGGCTCTCTATAGCCTCCGAGCTTAGCAAGCTAAATGAAGCGCCGAAAATCAAAAATAAAAGCGCGGGCAGGCAGCAAAGAGTCGCCGCCAGCGCGCTTACTACCGACGCCAGAGCTAGCCAAAAGCCCTTCATTTGACCTCTTGCGACTTGTAGTCGTAGCTAAAATCTTTCGGAGAATAATAATTTAGCACGTTGTCGTCCACTTCGCCGTAAGGATAGCCGAAGTTATTTAGCGGAAATTCCGCAGGTTTCGGCGATAGCACGAAGTCGCGCGCGTCGTTAAAGCCGATCCAGCACATCTCCCAGTTGCCGAACAAAAACTCGCGGACTTTGGCGAGCTTGCTATCATCGTTGCTTAGCTTCTCGCCTAGGCGCACCTTCGCGACGTCTGCGGGATCGACCGGTATCCAGCCGTGTCCTTTGAGATAAAATTCCGCTCTGCAGTGCTGACCGCCCGAGATCGCTGCGAGCCCCTTCTCATCAGCTTTTCCCATCTCGTTTGAAAATCTACTCTGCCCTACTCTGATGCCGAAAATCTCGCGCGCAGGGATGCCCACGGCGCGGCAGAGTCCTACGAATACCGAGTTTATGTCGGTGCATTTACCCACCAGCTTGCCGCTTTCAAGGATTGCTTTTACGTCGCCCGTGCCGCAGCCTAGGATACTGTTATCGCGCTGCATGGTGTTTGCCACCCACGTGTAGATCGCCTTTGCGCGCTCTAGATCGCCTTTTATGCCTTTAGTTATTTCCTCGGCTTTTTGCTTTACGATGCCGTCGTTTGGGATGTGCTGAGTCGGTTTTAGAAAATGCTCAATCTCGGCACTTAGCTTTTCTTTCGGGTTAAATCTAACCTTGCTAAAGTCGGTATTTCGCTCGAAGGTCTCCACCCTAAATTTAACGCTAAGCGTCGGCTTTGCCACCTCGGCGTAGTCCACGTAAAGCGTCGGGATTGCGCCATAATTCACCGACGGATTAGCGAAATTGCCGTCAAATTTGATATCGCTCACGCTTTGATATTCTCTGATGAACGGCAGCGGTATCCACAGCCTCGTTTTCTTGCCCGCCTCTAAAATTTCGTGATTTAGAGTTACGTCAAAAACCCTCTTGTTGCCCACGGCCTTGCTCCCTCCAAAAACGGTGCTCGGAGTTGCCATAACGGCGCCTAAAATCGCAGTGTTTCTTAAAAAATCGCGTCTTTGCATGAAATGCCTTGTGTAAATAATAGTTGTCCCGCAACTCTTGGGCGGTATTTTACTAAGAAAGGCTAAATTTGGCTTTAAACAGCGGTATTTTCGCGAATCGTTTGGGCGTAGTCAAATTTGGATAGTTTTTAAATTTTACCGGCCGAGACCCGCATCTTTAAGATGCTAAATTTGGTTTAATCAAATTTAGTTAGAGTTTTTTGCGCAAACCAATCTTTATTGTTAAGGGGGAAGGGGCTTGAATTACGAAGTCGCTCCCTTCTCCCTTAACGATCCCCCAACCCCTACGACGTGAGATGTTGCTGCACTGCGTGCAGGTTTAAATTTGGCGCTGACGCGCCGCATATTTTAAATTTAGCATTTTCAGGGTGCGGGTTTCGGCAGATAAAATTTGTAAATTTGACTATAAGAAGTCAAGGCGAAGTATCGTGAGATGATTTTTCGAGCTTTGAAGCAAAATTGAGCGTGCGCTAGGCATATAGCCTGCGGAGCGAAAATTTTGCAAAATCTCGGAAAAGCGCTCGCGAGACAAGCTGTTAAATTTCTTACTTAAAAGCAACAAACGTCGCAAAATTAGCCCACCTAAATATGCATTCTACGTTTCTAAACCCCGCGCTAAGCGCCAAATTTCTATTTTCCGCTTCGGTGTATGGTATGAGCACGTTTTCTAGCGCCTCGCGTTTTTGCGCGATTTCGTAGCGAGAGTAGCCTTGTTCGAGCTTGTATTTTTCGTAGATTTCGATCATATTTTTACTCAGTGTCTTGTCCTCAAAAATGAGCTTCTCGCTAAAAACAAACACGCCGCCGTCATTTAGCGCGCGGTAAATTTTAGCTACGAAATCCTGGCGCCTGGGCGGGCGGATAAACTGCAGCGTATAGTTCATCAAAACGGCGCCCTGCGCGTCAAATTCGCACTCTAAAATGTCCGCTAGCTCAAGCTCGATCCTAGCGCCGTACGCCTCTATCTTGGCGCGCGCGTTTTGCAGCATGGCAGGCGCGTTATCCACGCCTTTTAGCGCGAGATCGCTTCTTTTGCGCCAAAGAGCTAGTAGCGTCGAGGCGGTCGAGCAGCCAAGGTCTACCGCGCTTGCGCCTTGCGGTAAAATTTGCGCTAAAAAATCGGCGATCAGCTTTTGAGAAGCCGCATAATACGGCACCGAGCGCCCGATCATATCGTCAAACACCGACGCCACGCTCGCGTCAAATTCAAACTGCTTTTTTATCGGCTCTTTAAAGATTTCGTCCTTCACGGCTCGCTCCTTTTAGCATTTTCGCCGGCGATATAAAGGTCGCACACGCCGACGAACTCCATCGCCTGCTTGATGTCGATGTAAATTTGACGCTTTAGCTCCTCTAGGCTTTCAAATTTTCGGTTATCGCGCAGTCGCTTGATGAAGCAAACCGCGACGTCGCGGGCGCCCTCGATATTTTCGTTTAGCACGTGCGTCTCGACGCTAAAGTTGCCGTCCGTGCTTACTCGGTTGCCGACAAAGGTAACCGAGCCGTAGGTCTTGTAGCCGATGCGAGTCCTCGTCGCATAGACGCCCTCGCGCGGCAAAAGGTAGTTTTTGATATCCAAATTTAGCGTCGGTACGAGCTCGCGCGACCCGATTCCCTGCCCCTTTATCACGCGACCTTCGATCGAGTATTCGCGCCCTAGCAGGCGGTTTGCCTTGTATATCTCACCTTGTTTGATATACTCGCGTATGGCAGAGCTATGCACGCCCATACCGTCAAAGCAAACCTCGTCTACTACGACCACCTCGCCGTCAAAAATGCGCCGCAAATCATGCTTGTCCCACGCCCTGTTTCGCCCGAAACGAAAATCAAATCCAACGACGATTTTTTGCAGATTTTTAAAATCTCGCTTCAAAAGCGCGATAAACTCATCGCCGCCAAGCCCTTTTATGCTGTCAAAATCATACAAAAAACACGGATATCTCGAGTATTCGGCGCGTTTGAGGCCCGGCGTGATATTGGCCTTGTTTTTGTCAATCACGACCAACCCGCCGTAAACGCCTAGCTGCTTTAAAAGCTGCTTGTGGCCGCGGTGCACGCCGTCAAAGTGCCCGATCGCAACGGCCGTGATATTATCTTTTGTTAAAAGCGTAGAAAAATTCGGCATTTCCTTCCTTTCCTTTTACCTCACACTCGCGCGTTTGGCGCATTATCCAGCCCAAATTTGCCGCCGCAAGCTCAAATTTCGCCCTCGCCTCGCGCACGGCCTTTGCGTCCGTTACGACGCCTTTTTTATTTCGCTTGGCCGTCCTGCCGACCTCAAACTGCGGCTTAAAAAGCAGGATAATATCGCAGTTTCCGCCCGCTAGCGCGTCGATGGAGGGCAAAATCTCTTTAAGCGAGATGAAGCTCACGTCGCAGGTGATGAGATCAAATTTGTGTGCGACGTTTTTAGCGGCGCTGGAGTCAAATTTGGCGTTTTGGTTTTTTGCTGCGAAATCTACGCCAGCCAAATTTGACTCGTCCGTCTTGGCTCCAGCCTGCGTTAAATTTGACGGCGAAAAAGCTGGCTCGCAAGGCTCGCTTAAAAATCCGCCCCGCTCGGCAAAATTTGATTTGCCGGGATTAAAATTCGGCTCGATTTGGTTTTTTAAATTTTGCTCTGAGTCGTCAAATTTACCCTCTTTGGCCGAGCTTTGACACCCCGCCACAAACTCGCGCACGTCGGTATTTTCGGCTACTATTACGCGCGCATCGGTCCGCAGGCTTTTATCCAGCTGAGAGCTGCCCACGTCTAGCGCGGTAACGCTTTTTACGCCGTTTTGAAGTAAAATTTGCACGAATCCGCCCGTGCTTGATCCGACGTCTAAGGCGTTTTTACCTTTGATTTCTAGCGGACAAGCCGCCAAAAAGCTTTTTAACTTTAGCGCACCGCGTCCGACGTATATTTCGCCGACGAGTTCGATCTTTGCGCCGTTTGGGTTTAAATTTCGCTCGCCGTTAAGAGCTTTTTCGCACACAGCCCCCAATGCATCCGCCAAATTTGCGTCACGCAAATTTTTAGTTTCCGCTACCGCTCCCTTTTTGGCGTCGCCGTTTTTGCCGTCATTTAAATTTACGCTTGCCGTACTATCTAAATTTAGTCCGTCCGAGCCGTCAAATTTATCAAATTCGCCAACCTCAAAGCTGGGTTTAGAGCAAATTTTGCCGTTTAGCAAAATTTTGCCGCTTTTTATGAGCTCGGCGGCTTTGTTTCGGCTGATATTTAGGCGGCTCGCAACAAATAGATCAAATCTCAATCATCCGCCTTAGCTCGTCTTCCGTTATCGCCTCGACGCCAAGCTCACGCGCTTTATCCAGTTTGCTGCCCGCCTCCTCGCCGTAGAGGACGAAGTCCGTTTTCTTACTCACCGAGCCGCTTACTTTAGCACCATTAGCCTCTAAAACCGCCTTAAATTCATCCCTGCTTTTGCTAAGCGTGCCCGTTATCACAAACGTTTTGCCGCTTATCGCGCTTTGCTTTGTCTCAAAACTCTGCGCTTGTGGGCTAACGAAACGCAAAATTTCGTCCAAATTTTGCCTATTTACCTGCATAAACTCAGCATAGCTCTCCGCCATCGCCTCGCCGAAGCCTTCGATCGCGGCGACCTCGCTAAAGCTTAGCTCGCGCCAGTTTTGCGGGTAAATTTGCGCTATCTTTTTGGCAGCTACCTCTCCGATGTGCTCGATACCCAGGCTCGCTATAAAGCTGTGCAAAGCGGGCGTGCAGCTAGCCTCGATGGCGCCGAGCAGATTTGCGATCTTTTTATCCTTAAAGCCATCTAGCCGCGCCAAATCCTGCGACGTAAGCTCGTAAATGTCGGCGATTTTGGCAACCAAGCCCGCCTCAAAAAGCTGATTTACTATCGCCTCGCCCAGACCGTCGATATTTAGGCACTTTTTGCTCGCAAAATGTATGAGCGAATTTATCACACGCGCCTTGCACTCGAGGTTTTGACACTTGATAAAAACACCCTCGTCTAGCAGCATCGACCCGCACACGGGGCACTCGTGCGGCCGCTCTATCGGAACCTGCGAGCCGTCCCTGCGCTGTTTGAAGACGCCCGTGATCTTTGGTATCACGTCGCCCGAACGGATAATGCTGATAAAATCGCCCTTTTGCACGCCTAGGCGCTCGATCTCGTCAAAGTTATGCAGCGTGGCGGACTTTACTATCGCGCCGTCGATATTTACGGGCTCAAGCACGCCCACAGGAGTCACGACGCCGCTGCGTCCGACCTGAAACACGACGTCAAGCAGCCGCGTGGTCTTTTCGATCGCGGGAAATTTATACGCGACCATAAATTTAGGAAATTTCTCTGTGTAACCAAGCTCCTCGCTAGCTGCGATGCTCTGCACGCGCACCACGAGGCCGTCCATCATAAAGGGCTTGCTGTCGCGCTGCGCTACGAGCTGCTTATACGCATCCTCGATCTGCTCGGCGGTATGACAAATTTTAAAAAACTCCTCGCGCTCAAAGCCCTGCGAATAGATAAAATCCATCATCTGCGAGTAGGTTTCAAGGCCCAAATTTTGCTCGCCGTAGCCCCAAGGCTTAAACCTCAGCCTGCGCGATGCCGTCACGGCGCTATCTAGCTGGCGCAGGCTGCCGGCGGCTGCATTTCGCGGGTTTGACAGCTGCGGCTCACCCTTTTGCGCGCGGGCGAAATTTATCTCGTCAAAGTCGTTTTTAGCGATCACGACCTCGCCGCGGATCTCGATCCTGCCGCTATAGACGATTTGCAGCGGGATGTTTTTGATGACTTTTGCATTGCTCGTGACATCCTCGCCCGTTATGCCGTCGCCGCGCGTGATAGCTCGCACGAGAGCGCCGTTTTCGTAGAGCAAATTTAAGCTCGCGCCGTCAAATTTAGGCTGAAGCGCAAACTCTAGCCCCTCTTTGTCGCCGCGCTTTAGCCATGCTAGCAGCTCATCAAAACTAAAAATATCCTCCATCGACCACATGCGCGCGCCGTGGCGAGCCTTGACAAAACCCTCACTAACCTCGCCGCCAACGCGCTTCGTCGGGCTAAACATCGAGATATCGCCGGGATTTACTCTCTCAAATTCTAGCACTTTATGATAAAGCTCGTCGTACTCCTCGTCGGTTGCTATTGGCGCGTCGTCGGTGTAGTAGGCCTTCGCCCACGCATTTAGCGTATCTACGGCCTCTAAATACTCTTTTTTATCCATTTTTCCTCGTTAAATTTGCTTTGCTTACCACGCCGCGAGCTTTCTCATCGCGTTTTCCAACCTAAACATCTGTGCATGCTCAGCCACGTCGTGCGTGCGGATGATCTGCGCGCCGTTTTTAAAGGCCTCCAGATGCAGATAGAGGCTGCCCGGCAAACGGTCTTTGATCTCGCTAGGACTATAAAAATTTATGACCGATTTACGGCTAGCGCCAGCTAAAAGCGGCAGTCCGAAGCGTAAAAAATGCTCCAAATTTTTTATCAAAATCATATTTTGCTCCGCCGTCTTGCCAAAGCCGATTCCCACGTCCAGCACGATATCGCGGCATCCAAGATCCTGCGCTGCGGCGATCTTAGCCTCGAAAAACGCGTCTATCTCACCCAGCAAATCATCGTAATGCGGATTATCCTGCATATTTTCGGGGCTGTTTTGCATGTGCATGAGGCAGTAGGTAGCGCCGTAGCGCGCCGCTAGAGCGCATAGGCTAACGTCGCCAGTGATATCGTTTATCATCTTAAAGCCGTGATTTAGCGCGTACTCTAGGCAGTGTGGATCAAAGCTATCCAGACTAAATATCGCCTTTTCGTGTAAATTTAAGCGGTAAATTTCGGCGACTATCTTTTCAAGCCTGGCAAACTCAACCTCGCGTCCGACGTATTTGCTACCAGGACGCGAGCTAACCGCGCCCACGTCGATATACTCGGCACCCTGCTCGATCATCGCTTCGATTTTTTCGATACCGCTTTTTTCGTTCACGCGGCTTGCAGCGTTAAAGCTATCTTCATTTACGTTTACGACGCCCATGATCTGCGCGCGCTGCGGTTTTTTAAACGGAGATTTTAAAAATTTGGCCAAATTTTTTAGACCGAAATCCTGCGCGGACTCTTTTTTGACAAGCGAAAGAACTTGCGCATCGGTCGCCATGAGAAGCGCGGCGGAGTTTTCGCCGTTTAAAATAACGTCGCGGTTAGTGACGAGCTCCGCACCTACGCTTAGCGCATCTTGCTTTAGGATATTTGCGGCAGGCGAGCGTAAATCTTTAATCAAAAAAAAGTTGATCGCCGACTTTTTTTTCATCAAATTTCGCCCCTCGTCGCTAGGACGGATAATCTCGCAAATCTCATTGAAACCCGTTTGCGGATTGATTTTAAAAATTTTCATCTAAGCCCTTTTTCGTAAATCATAAGAAGTATCGGCGTAAGAAGCGCGTGAGTTTTAGTATTTAGCTCGGCTAGGCGCACGGCTTTGAAAAAATACTCAAGCTCTTCGGCGCTAAATTTGACCCCCTGCGCCGTAGCCTCGAGAGCTATCGCGGCGATTAGCTCTTTTAGGTCGTTTTTGCCGAGCTTTTCGGAGCGTTCGAGAGCTGATTTTTCATCGATAAATGCGCAAATTTCTTTTAGCTCGAGTCGTTTGTAATCTAGCCCCGTTTTTTCGCGCTGCTTTTTTTCGAGTCTGTTTTCGGTAACTAGGCGCGAGCGGACGGTCGGCAGGAGCATATTTTTCGACTCGCAGGCTATGATAAAAAAGATATTTTTAGGCGGCTCTTCTATGATTTTTAGTAGAGAGTTTTGAGCCTCGACGCGGAAGTTTTTAGCGCCCAAAACGAGTAGCTTAGGCTCGCTCTCCGCGATATAGGCTTCGGCGGCAACCTCTTTTGCATTTTCTAGCAAAAAGTCCTCGGCGAAAAAAAATCTAACCGAATTTACGCCGTAAAGCCCTAAAATTTCCTCTTTTAAGGCTTCAAAATCGCTCGTGATTACGATTTTGCTTCGCATAGATTAAAGCGTTACTTTCGCAAATAAAGCGGCGTCTATGCTCTTATCAAAGAGCCTAAACAGCGACAAAAGCTTAATATCTAGCGCGCCGTCGGAGGAGCTAAGATAAAAGCTATTTTGCGCCTGCTCGTCAAAAAGCCACATGTAGCTATCGTCCTTGCCTTTGGCGATCTGCGAGCTTTTTTCCGCGCTTTTGCCGACGTAAAAAAACACGTAACCGTTTGGAAAAGCAAGGCTAAGCATGTCTAAAAGCAGCGAGACTTCCTCTTTCGAGCCGATATTTTCAAAAGAGGGATAAAGCGCCTTTAGCGAAAAAAAGGGCAGCACCGGGCGAGCGTTCGTGGGTTTGTTTATATTTTTTAAAAAATACTCCTCAAACCAGCCGCGCTCGCTATCGGTTATCAAGATAAACGCGCGCCCTTCTAGTAAAAATTTAAGCTTCGAGGCGAGCAAAGGCGTCCACTCGGTGCGCCTCTCCTCCATCCAGCTCATCAGCGAACCCTCCTCGCGGATGGCTTCTAGCGTCCATTTTATAAAATCGCTCATTTATCGAGTTTATAAGCTTCGTGTAGTGCGCGAACGGCTAGCTCGCCGTATTTTTGATCGACAATCATTGAGATTTTTATCTCGCTTGTAGATATCATTTGGATATTTATACCTTCGTTTGCTAGCGTTTGAAAGGCTAGAGACGCCACTCCCGTGTGGCTTTTCATACCTACGCCCACGACCGAGACCTTAACTATCTCGTCGTTGTATAAAATTTCCCTCGACGCGCTTAGTTTATCCATACACTCTTTTGCGACGTGAAGTTCGTTTTGCGGTACGGTAAAGCCTAGATTCGTCGTGCCGTCTTGGCCTACGTTTTGGATTATCATATCCACGTTTATGTTTTTTTCTGCAAGCGCGGTGAAAATTTCAGCCGCGATGCCCGGTTTATCGACCACGCCTCTTAAAGTTACTCTAGCTTGGTTTTTATCTAGCGCGATACCGCTTACTAGCACTGCTTCCATACTCTCTTCCTTTGTTATTAGTGTTCCTTCGTTGTGATTAAAGCTGCTTCTGGTGACTAAATTTACGTTTAGCTTTTTAGCTAGCTCGACTGAGCGGTTTTGCAGCACCTTTGCGCCTAGGCTCGCAAGCTCTAGCATCTCGTCGTAGCTGATTTTATCTAGCTTTTTAGCCTTTGGCTCGATGCGAGGATCGGTGGTATAAACTCCGTCTACGTCGGTATAAATCTCGCAAAGATCCGCATCTAGCGCGCCTGCGATCGCCACTGCGCTAAGATCGCTACCGCCTCGTCCCAGAGTCGTTACGTCGCCCTTTTCGTCTATACCCTGAAAGCCCGCTACGACAACGATCTTGCCCGCCTTTAGCTCCTCTTTCATACGCTTAGTATCTATCGCCTCGATCCTGGCCTTAGTGTGCACGCTATCTGTTATGATGCCCGCTAGCCTACCGCTTAGACCAACTGCGGGATAGCCTAAATTTATCAGCGCTATCGTTAAAAGCGCGCAGGTAACGCGCTCGCCGGAGCTAAGCAGCATATCCATCGCCACGCCGTCGGGAGCCTTCGTATAATGCTCGGCGTACTCCACCAGCTGATTAGTCACGCCGCTCATAGCCGAGACCACGACTACGATGTCAGCTCCGCTTTTTTTAGCCTCTATCGCTCTAGCGGCGACGTTTTCTATCCTCTCAAGCGTCCCTACGCTCGTGCCGCCGTATTTTTGGACGATTAACATTAGATAAATCCTTTCTCTTTGAAGTAACCGATAACCTTGCTATAAATCGGCTTTTTGAAGTGGTTTACGTCGCCTAAAACCTCGCTCGAGTTTATAAATTTATACTCGTTAAATTCGGGTTTTTTGGTATTTATATTTATCTTCGCGCTAGGGCGCAGCCGCACTAGAAAATACTTTTGCGTCTGCCCGTCGAAATTATAAAATTTCCTACTCGTCGTGCCCTCGGGGAAGTCGTAGCTAAGCCACTGCGGATACTCGCTAAGCACGTCTATTTCATCCGTGCCTATCTCCTCTTTTAGCTCTCTTTTTAGAGCCTCTTGCGGCGTCTCGCCCTCGTCTATGCCGCCCTGCGGGAACTGCCAGATACCCGTCATATCACACCTTTGCGCGATAAATATCCTACAATCAAATGGATAAGAGGGTGCTAGTATGACCGCCGCGACGTTTGGTCTATATTTTTTTTCCATATTTTTTCCGAGAATTTTTAATTGCGGATTTTAACGAAAAATAGTTAAGATATAGCTAAATATCGAGAGGTTAGCGGAAAAATTTGGCGCTTAGGCTTAAAATTTTTATTTAAAATTTAAAATTACGAATTTTACCTTTTACAGCACATTGCGGAGCGGTAAAATTTGTGCGTTTTGTTTGATTATCCGTCAAATTTCACCGCCTTGACGGCTAAATTTAAGCCGCTATTTTAGTTCTAGTATCGCCCGCACCTCTTCGTCGGTAAACAGACTTGCGCTTTCGTGCTTTTTGCGTTCAAGCGCGGTTTTGGATTCGGCGCGCGACGTCAAATTCTGCCCAGACTCGTTAAAATCAAACAACGCAGCCTGCGCAAAATCGTCTGAAACGGCCGTTTTTGCGGCTTCGTTTGAGGTAGCTGCTTTGCTAAACGAAGCCGTTTGAGTAGCTCCGCCAAACACGGAAGCTTCTTGCTTAGCGGTAGTTTGCGCGCCCCCAGCTAGAACCGCGATTTTAGGCGCTTTGCTTAAAGAACCGGTTTGCAAGATAGCCTTTTCCTCGCGACTTCTCTCTTGATACGACGTAGCGTTCTGCATTTCTTGCGAATTTTGCTCCTGCACGGAAGCGATTTTTCGCTCGCTCTTAGCCGCTAAATTCGGCTCAAATTCGGCACCGTTAATCGCCTGACGCACATTTGTAAATTTAACGTTTTCGTCAAATCTAACCGCCATAGCCTTGCCGCTATCGTCAAATTTATCGTCCTGCAAAAACAAAGATCCGTCAGGCAAAAGATCGTCCCGCTCGTCTTGGCGCGCAAAAAGCTCGCTTACGTTAATAGCGTCTGCGTTACCTTCGTTTTCTTCGTCCGGCGCTTCATTGGCGCTCTGGCCGATCTCCTCGATGCCTGTTATACGCAGGCTTGGCATCACGGCCTTAAAGCTTTGCAAAATCGGCAAAAAAGAGCCGTCAAATCCATCTAAAATCACTCGCATATTTAGCCTTTTTCAATTTTTTCGAGCGATTTTATCAAATTTATCTTTTGAGCCGTTTTAAGCTCATCCAAAATCCGCTTATAACGAAAAACAGAATCGACGCCGAAGCTAAACAAAATATAAATTTACCGACCGCACCTAAAAAATATCCCGAATGCAAGCTCAAAACCGATTTATGGATCGCAAAAGGCCTGGGCATCGAGCTTTTGGCGTCGTCAAACCTCGCGTGTCTGATAATTTGCCCCTTAGCGGCGTTTATAGTCATCGTATTTACCTTATCATCCTCTTCCAGCCCTTTGTCAAAGTAAAATATCATAAAATTTTCGCCGTCTTCTTGAGTGATGACGTTAAAAAGCTCATAATCGCCTCTATCTCGTTTAAAAATATCTATCGCGGCCCCTAAATTTGCTATCTTAGCCTCGTCCTCCAGCGAAAATCCCCTCACCTGCGTAAAGCTCTTTTTTCTAAAAATTTCTTTTTCGCCAAGTGCGTTATTTACGAGTTTTGCCGCCCAGTCGTACGACCAGTAAAGCCCCGTAACGCTCATAAAAGCCAAAAATAAACAAAGATAAACGCCGGCAAATCCGTGCAAGCTGTATAAAAACGCATAGCCTTTGGCCTTGATTTTTAAAGTAAATGCACGCGCAAATTTAGTTTTAAAACTAGGATAATAGATTATCAATCCAGATATAACCAAGATAACCAAAGCGATAGAGCAAACCGCAACGATATGCTTGCCTATAAGCCGTAGCGTCTCGTTTTCGCTAAGCCCAAGGCCTAAGTTAGTATGCAAATTTAGCATTAGTCCGATAAATTTATCGCCGAAATTTTCGCCCGTTATCTCGCCCGTGTATTGATTTATAAAATACGACTTAAACTCGCCTTTAGCATTCGTGCCGGATACGCTTAGAGCGTGATTTGCGTCCGAGTTAATCTTGTAGTAGCTAAGCGTAAAATTTGGCTCCCTAGCTTTAAAAATATCTAAAATTTCTCTCGTGCTAAGCTCTTTTTCGCCTCGCTCGACGAAGGTTTTTTGCGAGTTTGCAAGGTCTATAATCTCGTCGTGATAGGATATGACCGCGCCACTCAGAGCGACGATAAGCAGCGGCAAAACACAGGCTAGGCTTAAAATCAAATGGACGTTAAACCAAAATTTCTTTTTCTTTAAAAACGGCATCTTTCCCCTTAAATTTAAACTCGAATTTTAAAAACCGGTAGCAGAGCGGCGTATCGCTACGCACCGCCCCGCTTAAATACGGCTAAATTTAAAAATTTACGTTAAATCCGAGCCTATATTTAACCCCGTCGGCGATTAAAATTTCGTAGCGTCCCGATTTCGTCGTTACGTATTCGTTAAAGATATTATAAACGCTAAAATTTACGCTCGCGTTTTTAGTTAGCTTGTAGCTTGCGCCCGCGTCAAATAGCGTATAATCCTTTATCTCCTCGTCTCCGGGTAGGCCGTAAACGGCTCTGGTTTTACCCAGATAGTTCATCTGCGTCCAGAAATTTAGATCAGGCGTTGCGTCGTAATCAAGCCCTATTTTTACGGTATGTACGGGTAGATTGTTTAGAGATTTGCCCTCGTACGCGCCCGATTTTTGCTTTGATTTAGTGTAAACGTAGCTTGAGTGTAGGGCTAAATTTGATAGTATCTGCCAGTCTGAGGCGAGTTCGACGCCCTTTACTTCGGCTTTGCCGATATTTACGCTCTCCCAGATACCGCGCCTATAGGTCTTGCCGTTATGCACGCAAGGAACGCCCGGGCGCGCGACGCAAACGGGTTTCGTGCCTAAGCCGTCTTTTATCCGCGTATAAAACGCCATCGCCGAGACGTTAAGGCTCTCGTCCCCGTATGCGACGCCGGCCTCGTAGTTTAGGCTGGATTCGGGTTTTAGGTCGCTTTTACCAAGCTGGGCTCCCATACCGCCGGCAAAAGGCAGAGCAAGCCCGTCGGTTCGCATCTTGATATCAGGCGTCGAGTAGCCCGCCGATACGCCGCCTTTTAGCGATAAATTTTCGCTTAGATGATACACGGCATATCCGCGCGGAGATACGTGTCCGCCGTAGTCTTTGTCGTGATTATACCTTAGACCCGCAGTTAGCGTGAGCGCGTCGGTCACGTCAAAATCGTCCTCGCCGTAGAGCGAAAAATCATATCTCTTTACGTTTGCGGCATCGGCCGTCGTTGCTTTTTCGTTTAACCTTTCTCTTTTATATTCGGCTCCTAGACTTAGCGTGTTGTTATCAAAAAAATACGTTCCCTTGGTATTTAGCGTCGTCGTTTTTAGCGTGAGGTCTTGCTGACCGCTTTCTTTCATATTATCGTGCGTTAAAAAGCTTTCAAGCATCAGTTTGTCGTATTTGCCAGTATGCGAGAGCGAGGCGGTATATCCGCTCATCTTTTCAAACGCGACGCTCGTATTATCGCCGGTAGCCCTTCTTAGCGTCTTGCCCTCGGTGCGCTCGTATTTATTTACTACGCGGCGTAGGTCCAGCGCTATTTCGTCGTTTTCGGTGGCGTTATACATGATTTTCGCGCCGAAATTTACGTCCTCGTTTTTACGGTTCGTAAAGACTCGCTCATCTTCGAATTTATGAAAATACCGCCCGTAAAGCGCGATGCCTAGCACGTCCGGGATCACTGCGCCGTTTGCGTAAAAGCCGGTTTGGTAGTCGTCGTTTATCCCGCTTTTTCCCGCAAGCGTGTAGTAGCCGTTTATGTTACCGCTAAATTCGTTTGAAAAGCCCTTGGTAATGATGTTTATGACACCGCCCATCGCGTCTGAGCCGTATAGCGAGCTCATCGGCCCTCGCACGATTTCGATACGCTCGATCGTGTTTGCCGGCGGGAGGAAATTTTGAGCGCTACCGACCGCTCGAAGCCCTCTATACGCACTATCGCTGGTCGCAGGGCGGCCGTCTATTAAAATTTTAGTATATTTTTGCCCAAGGCCTCTCATCGTGATACCGCGTCTGCTAGCAGCTCCCAGCGTCGCTCCAAACACGCCCGGAGCGTCTTTTACGACGCTTTCTATATCTTGGTGGTTGCGCCTGGCTATCTCTTTTTGCGAGATTACCGAGACTGAGGCGGGCGCGTCCTTGATATTTTGCTCAAAACCCGTCGCGCTAGTTACGGTAACTTCGTTTAGTTTTACTTCATCGGCCGCCTGCGCGCAAGATAGCGCTAGGCAAGCTAGCATAGAAATTTTAGGCATACTTTTCACCTTTAGACTCCTTATTTAAATTTAAACCCTATTTTACTATAATCAGATAATTATTATCAATACTTAGGCAAACGGTAGAGGGATTTTTATCAACGCTAAAAGGATAAAAGCAAATGAAAGTCGAATTTAAAGATATTTTACGAGCAAACGAACAAGAAATCGCGCAAAATTCGGTGCGCTACGGACAAAGCGCGTGGCAAGAGCAAGATAGAAAATGCAAGGTCGAGTTTTTTAAAGGCACAAGCGGCGCAAGCTACTGCAGGAGCGAAATAATCTGTAATAAAAGCGTAAAAAGACGGCTTGAAAGGAGTGCGGGCTACTGCTTTTTGCTCTTTAACGACGCAAGAGGGGACGCCGGGCTTAAAGCGGGTAAAAAAACTTTTTGCCTAAAGGCCGGAGAGTTTTGGACGGGGCGCGTGGATAGCGGGTTTGAGGGCATTTGCGAGTATCAAAGCAGTAGCTACGCCGGACGATGCATCGTGCTAAAAAACGAGTTAGCCGGCGAGCTAGCGGCATTTAAAAATCTAGGCGAAGAAAACGAAATCTGCATCCAAACGGCTAAGATAAATTTAGCCCAAAGCCTGATTTTGCGAGAGCTTTTAGCCGCGAGCGAGCTTGAGGGTAAGATGCGCGAAATCTTTATGGAAGCTAAAATTTTAGAGCTAATCTACAAAAGCCTAGGTGCGTCCAAAACGCCCGAAGCCGATGAAAAAAAGCGCGATTTTAGCGACGAATACGTAAAAATTTTAAACAAAGCAAGGCAAATTTTACTAAGCGACGTCCAAAATCCGCCCAGCATAAAAGAGCTAGCCAGAGCATGCGCGACGAATGAATTTAAGCTAAAAACTGGGTTTAAAAGCTACTTTGGTGATACGATCTACGGGCTGCTAGCAAGCGAACGGCTAAACGCGGCGAAAAAACTTTTAGAGCGCGGAGACGTCTGCGTAAGCAAAGCCGCAAAAATCGTCGGATACGCCAGCGCTCCACACTTTGCAAAGATTTTTAGAGAAAAATTCGGCGTTTTGCCGACGCAAATTTTAAAACAAAAGAAATTTTATACGTAAATTTAACGCTCTTGCGGGGGCTTTGCGGGCTTTAAATTAAAATCAAATTTAAACGTATCGGCGCGACTTTTTAAATTTAACGGGCGACAAAAACGGCGGTAAATTTTAAAATTTAAAAGCGCCAAATAGCTTACCGGAGTCGGTTTTACGCCTAAACCCGGCCTAAATTTACCGCAAATCTGCACATAAACGGCGCAAAAGCCAAAACGCCAAAATATCAAACTCCGCGCGATAAAGCCGTAAAATCTGCTAAAATACGGTAAAAACAAAGGTTAAAATGCTTCTTTACGTCCATATCCCTTTTTGCGAGAGCAAATGCCCATACTGCGCCTTTGGCTCGGTGGTGGGCAAACGAAATTTAACGAGCGCATATTTTGACGCGATGGTTGCGGATTTTAGGGAGCAAATTTTAAAATTTGACGTAAAAAAAGGCGAGATCGAGACGCTTTTCATCGGCGGAGGGACGCCAAGCGCCGTGGACGGTGGCTACTACGAGCGACTATTTGAGACGATCGCGCCATATCTCGCGGCAAACGCCGAGATCACGACGGAGGCAAATCCAAACTCCGCAAGCCAAAAGTGGCTCTCGCAGATGAAATCATACGGTGTAAATCGCGTGAGCTTCGGCGCTCAGAGCTTTTTTGAAGATAAGCTTAAATTTCTCGGGCGCATCCACGACGCAAGGCAGATCTACGAAGCAGTTGCAAGCGCCAAAACTGCAGGGCTAGAAAATATCAACGTAGATCTCATCTACGGCACAAAACTAGATACCAAAAAACGCCTCGAGCAAGAGGCGCAAAACGTCCGAAATCTAGGCGTTTCGCACGTATCGGCGTATTCGCTAACGCTTGAGGAAAACACGCCCTTTGCAGGCAAAATAAGCTACGCAAAAGATAGCCCGAGGCTGGCTAAATTTATGATAGACCGCATCGAAGAAGTCGGCCTAAAACAATACGAAATCTCAAATTTCGGTCAAATTTGCAGGCATAACCTGGGCTACTGGCAGGGCAAAAATTACCTTGCCATCGGCGCTTACGCGGTCGGATTTTGGCGAGATTATCGCTTTTATAACGCTTCAAATTTAAACGCTTACGTAAAAAATCCGCACGCTAAAAAAATCGAAAATTTAAGCGCGGACGAGCTAAATTTAGAGCGGATATTTTTAGGCGCCAGAAGCATCGTCGGTATCTGGCAAAACAGCCTAAACGCAGAGCAAGAGCAAAGAGCGCAACTGCTAAAAAATAGCGGGAAATTAAAATTTAAAAACGGGCGGTATTACGCCGAAAATTTCCTCACCGCGGATGAAATTTCTTTATTTATCGCGGGCTGATTTATGCAAATTTGAGATAAAAAACGATAAAATGAGCGCTTTAAAATAAAATTTAGGATAAAAAAATGTTTGGCATGAGCTTACCCGAGATCATCGTCATAGCCGTCATCGCGGTGCTATTTTTGGGGCCTGATAAGCTTCCTAGCGCGATGGTAGAGATAGCGAAATTTTTTAAAACCGTCAAAAAAACGGTCAATGACGCAAAAAGTAGCTTTGATCAAGAGATAAAAATCCAAGAACTCAAAGAGGACGCGAAAAAATACAAAGAAAGCATCGCAAAAACCACCGAAACGGTGCGAAAAAAGCTAACGTTTGAGGAGCTTGACGAGCTCAAAAAGGGCGTAAACGACGTCGCTAGCGGCGTCACGGACGGCCTAAACGACGTAAAAAAGAGCGTCGAAGCAGTCAAAAACCCTGGTGAAGCCGTCAAAAATGCCGTTCTAGGCGATAACGAGAAAAAAGAGGCGTAATGTTTGAAGAGCTAAAACCGCATTTAGTAGAACTAAGAAAAAGGCTTTTTATCAGCGTTTTATCGGTCGTAGCGATGTTTATCGCGTGCTTTAGCTTTTGGAAACCGCTGCTAGCCGCGATGACCGCTCCGCTATCTAAAGTCCTGCCAGCAGGCAGCAACATCATCTTTACGCAGGTACAAGAGCCGTTTTTTACCGCGATGCAAGTAGCGTTTTTTGCGGGTCTGATACTCGCGCTACCGGTAATATTTTGGCAGCTTTGGCTCTTTGTCGCGCCCGGTCTTTACGATAACGAAAAAAAGCACGTTATTCCGTTTGTTATTTCGGCTACTTTTATGTTTTTAGTCGGCGCGGCGTTTTGCTACTACGTCGTGATACCTATCGGCTTTGAGTTTCTCGTTACCTTCGGCGGGCAGCTATTTACGGCGCTACCTAGCATAGGCGAATACGTCGGCTTTTTCACCAAACTCCTCATAGCTTTCGGGCTAGCTTTCGAGCTTCCAGTTATCACTTTTTTCCTCGCTAAACTCGGCCTAGTCGATGATAAGATGCTTAAAAACTCCTTCCGCTACGCTATCGTCGTGATTTTTATATTTGCCGCGATCATGACGCCTCCTGATATCCTCAGCCAGTTTTTGATGGCGGTGCCTCTCATCGGTCTTTACGGGCTTTCTATCTTTATAGCCGCCCGCGTAAATCCGGCTAAAGACGAAGAGCCCGAGCAGGAAACCGACGAAGAAAAAGAGGATGAACAGTCATGAAACAAAGTAGGCTAGCCAAATGAGTCAAATTTTAAATCCAAACTCGCTTGACGCCTACGATTACGAGCTACCGCCGGAGCTAATCGCCAATTTCCCGACCTTTCCCAAAGAGGACGCCAGACTGCTGGTCTACGAGCGAGCTAGCGAAAAAATCTCTCATCTAAAATTCGGCGATTTGCCCGAAATTTTACCGCCTTGCGATATTATTTTTAACGATACCAAGGTCGTAAAGGCTAGAATTTACGGCAAAAAAGATAGCGGCGGCGAGACGGAGCTTTTGCTAAATTCACCGCTTGCGGACGCTAAATTTAGCGTCTATATAAAGGGCAAAGTCCGTGCGGGCAGCGTTTTAAATTTCAGCGAAAATTTAACCGCCGAGGTCTGCGAGCTCTTTGAGGACGGCTCTCGCACGGTCAAATTTAGCCAAAACGGCGAGCCTTTGGACGCGGCCGCACTTTATAGAGTCCTATCTCGCATCGGCCACGTGCCTCTGCCGCCTTACATCAAACGAAGCGACACCGAGGATGATGAAAGCTGGTATCAAAGCGTCTTTGCTAAAAACGAGGGCGCGGTGGCGGCCCCGACGGCTAGCTTGCACTTTAGCGACGAGATGATCGCGCGCCTAGCCAAGGACCGCGAGATAGCCTATCTCACGCTACACGTGGGCGCAGGGACGTTTAAGGGCGTGGAGAGCGAGGACATCACGCAGCACAAGATGCACGCGGAGTTTTACGATATCCCACAAGATACGCAAAATTTGATAAACTCAAACAGACCGATCCTAGGCGTAGGCACGACGGTGACGCGCTGCGTGGAGGAGTTTGCCAGAAGCGGCAAGCCTAGCGGCGAGTGCAGGCTGTTTTTAAATTTAAACAACAAACCTATCCGCCAAAACTACCTGCTTACGAATTTTCACCTGCCAAAATCGACGCTAATCATGCTCGTTACCAGCTTTGTCGGACTTAATCAGACTATGTGGATTTACAAAACCGCCGTGGAGCAAAAGTACAAATTTTACTCCTACGGCGACGCGATGCTGGTCATTTAAAGGGGCGACGATGAGCTTTTTAGGCGCATTTTTGATCTCGCTTGCCTTTTACGCCGCGCTATGCGTCGGATATTTTTCATACGCTAAGACGCGTAGGCAAAAGCGAAATTTCATCAAATTTGCCCCTTTGCAAAAAACGTACGAACCGCAAAACTCCGATAAAAACCCTTGCAAAATCGATATCGCGGGAGGTTTGATATTTCTAGCCTCGTCGCTAAACGAAGATGCGGCAAAAAATCGCAACCGAGTGATTTTTGATTACGACATTGCGTATCCGCGCATATTTTATGCGGATATAGACGCCCTAGCTAAGCTTATAGACGCGCTAGCGCAGATATTTTTAAAAAGCGTCTCAGACTCGACCGTAACGATAAAATTTTTGCTCTCGAATTACTATAAAGATAACGTCAAATTTACGATCAGCGCGGCATCCAAGACCAATTTCTTCGTCAATAAAAACCCTTGCGCCATACATATAAATATGTCGAAAAAAAGCCGTAAATTTTACCGACTAGCGCAAGCTCTCGCCCGTAAAAACGGCTCTGATATCTGGTTCGAGTTTGGCAACGCGGTTCGTATAAGTACCGAAATATCGCTCAAAATATCAAGCCGAAAGCTTGACGCCGTAAAAAATATAAAAATAAAAAATCCTAAAAATTTCATCGCCCTCATAGCTCATCCGGACGCTAGCGCCTTTTACGCATTAAAAAAGGATCTCGATTTTATCGGCATCGACGTCAAACCGTGCCGCGAATGGGACGTCGTAAAACGCCACGTGCGGGATATGATTTTTCGCCCGGATGTCGTTTTTATCGACGAGAGCTTATTGCAAAGCATAGACGAGTCGCTACAAAACGACATCGCAGAGAAAAAAATCGCACTTATCGTGCTTAAAAATACGAGCGCGCAGACAAGCCTAAATCCAAAAATACGCGCCCTGTCGCTGCCGCAGCCGTATTTGTCGGATATGCTCGTGCGCGTCTTAAACGAAGCTTACGAATCTAAGACGCAAAACGGGGATAAAATTTAGCTTTTTGAAATTTTACTCGCATTTTTAAACTGCTCTGCTTCGTTTGACAGCGTAAAATTTGGCACAAAACCGCTACCGCTAAGATAACTGCCTAGCGCGCGAAGCATGCAAAGGGCGCTGAAATTTTACAGAGACGGCCTAGGTTACGAGACGGATTGCAAGGAGGACAATCCGCCCGTGTGTTTTTTCAATACGCCAGGGACCAAATTTGAGCTCTACCCACTGGACGCGCCGGCGGCGAGATACCAGCGAAAACGATCCGCCCAAAGGCAGCGGATTTGCCGGCATCACGCTAGCAAAAAGGCGGGCGGCACCATCGTCAAGGAGCCCCAAGATACGTTTTGGGGCGGATACCGCGCTATTTTGCCGATCCTAACGGATACTACCGAGAGGTGGCTTGGGGGCCCGGTTTTAAATTTGAAGAGGACGGGCTGATCAAATTTAACTAGTTGCGGCGCCAAAGCGCTTTTATTTTAGCCCCCCCCTTTTTTTTAACTGCCGCAAAAAGGCAAAATCATGAAAGATATAGCCATATACATTCACGGTAAAAGCGGAAGCGCGCGGCAGAAGCGGCCCGCTACCGACGGCTTTTTGCAGATAGCGACGTGCCTAAATTTGATTACGAAGCGCGCACGCCGTGGGAGGCAAAAGAAGAATTTGCGTCGTATTTTGAGTCTATCCTTAAAAGCCGCAAATCCGCAACGATCGTAGCAAACGGTATCGGAGCGTTTTTTGCCATGCATGCCTTGCAAGGCATACGCACGAGAAGGCCTATCTTACCTCCCCTATAGTAAATACGAAAAATTTGATACTAAACATGATGTCGCAGGCAAACGCGAGCGAGCAGGAGCTGCGAGATAAGGGCGAACTGAGCACTAAATTTGGAGAAAAACTTTCATGGAGATATCTTTGCTACGCCAGAGAGCATCCTATCTACTGGACGGCGCCGACGCATATTTTATACGGCAAAAACGACGATCTAACATCTTTTGAAACGATTTGCGAGTTTGCAAACCAAATCGGCGCAACGCTTACCATCATGAAAAACGGCGAGCATCGATTTAGCGCGGCGGAGCAAATGCGGTTTCTAGGCGAGCGAATACGGCGCTATAGCCGGTAGCAGCACCTAACTGGGCTTAAAGGAGCTTTTACGCCAAATCCATGCGGTCAAATTTGACTCATAAATCCGCCGATCAAGCCGCTTTTAAATTTTACTCAAAAACCTCGGTCAAATTTACCGCTGAGGCATAAATTTAGCTCAAATTTTACTCGACCTCCGCGCTAGCAACGAGTAGCCGAGACGACCATAACGTAACACTAGCGCAAAACTCAAATTTGCCGCCTTTTACCGCGCGCCAAATTTGCTCAAAGCCCCAAATACCGCTTTAAAATAATCATCGCCGCGATGCTATCTAGCCGTCCATCGCGTCTGCCATCGGCGTAAATTTCGCTCGCCTCAAAGCTACTCATCGCCTCGTCCTGATAGACCACTTCGCCGTCAAATTCGAGCAGCGACACGAAGTGCTCGATCCGCCTTCGCATCTCATCCTCGCTAGATCCCCCAAGCGGCACGCCCACGACCAACTTTTTTGCTCCGTATTCGCGCAAAACGGCGCTAACGTCGCGCGCGGCTTGATTGCGATTTTTGCGCAGTACGGGCGTTTGCGGCATCACGGTTTGCCCGACGGCTAGCGCCACGCCGATACGTTTTAGCCCAACGTCGATGGCCATTATGCTCATTTTCGTCCTTTAGATTTTCTCAAATTTAGCGTTTTATAGAGTTAAATTTGACGGCCGGCAAGCTTAAATTTGATAACCTCGCTCCGTGAAATTCACAAAGCCAAATGCCGCTAAATTTACTCCGCAAACACCGTAAGCCCCGATATTCGCAGTTTGCCTTCCAGTTCGTATTCGTAAATTTTATCGCCGAATTTTGCCAAAGCCGCATCAAGGCTCGCGCCGTTTTTGCAAAATTTTATCACCTCGTCGTCTTGCGCGGGCGCGGATTTGCCACCGAAACGAAGCGTAAAGGCGTCAAAATCGTTTATCAAATTTGCCGCGCCGCTAGCTATTAGCTCGTTTGTCCCCTCACTCTCGCCTAGGCGCTGAGGCAGCGTAAATATCGGCACTCCAAGCTCCTTTGCCATGCGCGCGCTTTGCATCGAGCCGCTTCTGGTATCGGCCTGCGCCACGACTAGAGCCTGCGAGAGCGCGACCACGATGCGGTTTCGCTCTAAAAATCTATATGCAAGCGGCGGCTCGCCTGGGTCATACTCGCTAAGAGCCAGCGCATTTTGGTAGATTTCTTTGATGATTTTGGCGTTGCTTTGCGGGTAGATTTTATTTAGTCCGTTGCCAAAAACGGCGACCGTATGCGGATACGCGCCCTTGTGCGCAGCGATATCCACGCCGATAGCCGCACCGCTAACTACGCAAACGCCGCTGTTTGCAAGCGTCCTAGCCAGCGCCTCTACGCACTGCCTGGTGTAGGCGCTTGCCTTTCTCGAGCCCACGATCGAGACCATTGGGCGCTCAAGCAGAGCCAAATTTCCCTCGAAATAGAGCTTTTGCGGCGGCTTTTTAAGACGCAAAAGGCCGCGCGGAAGCTTGGTTAAGACGTTCAAAAAAGATCCTTTAGAT
The DNA here is from genome assembly GCF_963526985.1 of uncultured Campylobacter sp. Taxonomy (NCBI): domain Bacteria; kingdom Pseudomonadati; phylum Campylobacterota; class Epsilonproteobacteria; order Campylobacterales; family Campylobacteraceae; genus Campylobacter; species uncultured Campylobacter sp. Next base: position 111,660 of record NZ_CAURPW010000001.1, on the reverse strand, counting down.
AGACGACGTCGACCTCTTGCAGGAGTTTTGCGCTTTCTTGCAGGACTTCGATCGTGTTTTTGTGCGGATGGCCGATCGCGATAGCGTAGGAGCGCTTTTTAGCTAGCTCGACGGCGTATTTTAGCTGCTTTCGCACAGCCGCCTTTGAGCCGTCGTGATCCAAAAATACGTCGCGAGCGATGTAGGGCATCGAGTATTTTTTCGCCGCGCCGTAAACCTTGGTCGGCGAGGTCGTCTTGCTATCGACGAAGATTAAATTTTCGTCCCGCATCGCCCGCATCAGCCTATCCATCGCGGCCGCGTCGCTCGTAAAGCGGCTGCCCGTGTGGTTGTTGATGTATTTTAGATTCGGAAAGTCTCGCTTGATGCTTTGCAGTTTTTTAGCGATCTTTTCGTAGTCGTCGTTTACAGTGAGAGTGCCGATCTCAGCACCCTTAAAGCCGCCTAGAGCCTGCATAGGCAGGTGGATCATATAAAAGCTAAAACGCCGCGCCAAAATAGGCGTCTCGGGGTGGGCGGAGGTCGCAGGGAAGAAAGACGGCGTGAGCTTTAGATTTACCGATTTTATCGCGTCTGCCTGGTGCCTATACGCCACGTCGTCGATGATGATGACTAGACGCGGTTTAGCGCCTAGTTTTGAGTAAATTTTAGATTTTTTATCTTCGCTAATTGAGCCTGCGAGCTTTTGCGGCTTCTCATCCTTTTCGCCGCCAGCTTTATCCCTGTTTTTAGCGCTTTGCGCGCCCTCTTTATCCTGCGCGCTTTGGTCGCTCATTTGGATGCTTACTTTAGCCTCTTGTCCGCCCTCTAGGTTTTGCGTTTTCGCGCCTTTGTCTACGCCCGCGGTATCGGTATCGCCTAGTCCTGATTCGCCCGCATTTTGCGTGCCGAAATCTATAGTAAATTTAGGACTTTTTAGCGTCTGCTCTAGAGCATCGCTTTGCGTTTTGTTCGCGATCTTTGAGGTCTGGGTGCCGTTAAATTCGCCGTATGCGCCCGGTAAGTTTAAATTTTCACTTCCTCGTCCGTCCTTTTTAGCTAGGCCGTTTTTTACGGAGCCCTCAAGCTCGGAAGGATCGCGCGACTCAAGAGAAATTTTATCGCGCGCGATGACGTTTTGGCGCTTTACGAATTTCGTTCGCTCGTCTTGGTCGTCGTTTGAAAAACCCGAACCAAGCTCGCTTTGCGTATATGAAGCCTGTAAAAAAGCCGCGCCGGCGCCGTCATCTCTTTTTTCTAATTTTGCCTCATTTACCGAAGCTTGCACAAAAAGAGCTTTGATATCCGTTAAATTCGCTCTAGAATGCACGCTAGAGCCGCTATTTTGGACTTCGTCCACGTCCTCGGCACCGGACTTAAACGACGCTAAATTTGCCGTTTCTTCTTTTTTAGAAACGCTTAGATACTCTTGCGCCTTTGCGATGAGTTTTTCGGCGGCGTCCGGCTTAAATTTAACGTCCAAAAAATAAAATGCGCCGACGAGCAAGATACAGGCAATAAAAATAGCGGAAAACAGTAGCTTAAATCCGCCTCTCAAGCGCCCTTTTTTAGGACGCTTTTTGGCGGATCTTTTTCTGGATTTTGAGTTCAATTAGTTTTTGCTTTGGTCGATGAGTTTGCCCGAGCTGATCCAAGGCATCATAGAGCGTAGTTTTTTGCCAGTTTGATTTAGCAGGCTTCTTTCGGCGATGCCGCGCTCTGCGTTCATACGGACGTATCCGGCCTTGCGTTCTAGGATGAAGTCTTTTGCAAATTTACCGTTTTGGATCTCTTTTAAAATTTCCTTCATCGCTTTTTTGCTGTCTTCGCCGATGACGCGCGGGCCGCTTACGTAGTCGCCGTACTCTGCGGTGTTTGAGATAGAGTAGCGCATATCGGCCATGCCGCCTTGATACATTAGATCTACGATTAGTTTTAGCTCGTGGAGGCACTCAAAATACGCCATCTCAGGCTCGTATCCGGCATCTACCAGCGTCTCAAAGCCCGCGTTTACCAGCGCGCAAAGTCCGCCGCAAAGTACCGCCTGCTCGCCGAAAAGATCGGTCTCGGTCTCGTCTTTAAAGGTCGTCTCGATGATGCCCGTTCTGCCGCCGCCGATCGCGCTAGCGTAGCTTAGAGCTAGCTCTTTAGCCTTTCCGCTCGCGTTTTGCTCTACGGCGATTAGATCCGGGATGCCGCCGCCGCGGACGAATTCGCTTCTTACCGTATGGCCTGGCGCCTTTGGAGCGATCATGATGACGTCGATATCCTCGGGGGCTTTGATCTGTCCAAAATGCACGTTAAATCCGTGTCCAAACGCGATCGCCGCGCCGCTTTTAAGGTTGGGTTTAATCTCTCGCTCGAAAATTTCGGCCTGAAGCTCGTCGGGAGTTAAAATCATAACGACGTCGGCGGCCTTTGCGGCTTCTGCTACCGTTTTTACTTCAAAGCCCTTCGCCTCGGCCTTCGCCCAGCTTCTGCCGCCCTTTGCCAGACCCACGATTACCTTTACGCCGCTATCGCGCAAATTTTCGGCGTGCGCGTGTCCTTGCGAACCAAAACCTATCATCGCGACGGTTTTGCTTCTAATCAAGCTCAAATCGCAATCTTTGTCGTAATAAATGTTTACAGCCATTTTGCATTCCTTTGTTTTAAGATAAATTTGCGTGATTATACTATTTGCGCGCTGAAATAAACTTGACTTAGACTCGATTTAAGTTTATTAAAAAGCCTTTTAGTGTAAAATTGCAGATTATAAAAATTTATAGATATAGAGTGTAAAAATTATGAATGATTCAATCTACAAACATATAAAGGCGCTCCCTCCGCTAGACGATACGGTAGTAAAAGTCCAAGCCGTCTGTTCAAATGAAAATAGTTCGCTAGGCGACCTAGCTCAGATAATCGCCAAAGATCCGATGCTAACGGCGAATATTTTACGCTCGGCAAATTCTCCGCTTTACGGATTTAGTCGCGAAATAACGACGATCGAAAAGGCCGTATCGCTTTTTGGTATGGCGACTGTACGCGGTTTCGCGCTCTCAAGCGCCGTTAAAAAGAACTTTAAGATAAATTTAGACCCTTACGGAATTACTAGCCACGATTTTTTAAATATTTCCATAATGCAAAATGCGCTCACGTACAACTGGTACTCTAAGATCGACGCAAAAGAACTCGCCGTGTTAAGCCCCGCTTCATTTATGTTAGAAGTCGGCAAAATCGTGATTTCTCATGAATTAAACGAAAAAGGCAAAGCAGACGAATTTAGAAAAAGATTAAAAGAAATTTCAAATCCATTTGATCTATCCGATCTAGAAACCGAGATCGTAGGTATCTCAAACGAAACTGTAACGGCTAAAATTTTCGAGCAGTGGAATCTAGAAACCGAGCTAGTAGACGCGATATATTATTCAAACGATCCAGACGATGCGCCCGAGCATATCAAAGACTACTCAAAAGCGCTCAGGGTCGTCAAAAACGCCGTAAATATCTTTAGTCAACTTAGCGACGACGGGCTACAAAATACGCTAATGTGCCTCGACGAATACGGCTTTGCGCAAGACAAATTCCTCGAAGCCGTCGCAAAAGTCAAAGCGAATTTGTGAAAGAATTTTTAACCAAACTACTTGACGGAGTGAGCGAAAAGGAAGTCGCCTCCTCAGATAAAGAAATCCTGCGAAATTTACTAAACTTAAACGCCGTAAGCCGCCACAAAGATCGCTACTATCTAAATAACGGCTTTGTCTGCGGCAAACTCGATATAAGCGCAAACGGCACGGGATTTTTGACGCCTTACGACAAACGATTTAAGCAAGATATAATAATAGAAAATAAAAATTTAAACGCCTCGCACTACGGCGACATCGTGCTAGCAAAGCTTTTGCCGTTAAAGAAAAAACGCCAAAGCGCCAAAGTCGTGATGACGCTAAAACTCGCCAATGAAACGAGCGTAGTCTATACCAAGCAAATAGGCTCGGCAATCCTTGGCGTAAACGTAAAAACCGGACTTAGCTCGGCTCTAAAAGCGTCGCAAAAATCCCTAAAAATGTTGCCGCCGGGCACGCTACTAAAAATCGGCAATCTAAATAACGAAATAGTCGAAGTCATCGGCAATATAAACGATCCGCTAAGCGACGAGAAAATCTCGCTCGCCGTATTTAACAAAAACGACGAATTTAGCGAGGAGTGCGAAGCCCAGGCGCTCGCATGGGGCGACGAGGTCGATGCTGAGATGTATCCGCAGAGGGTAGATTTACGGGAACTGCCTTTTTGCACGATTGATCCGGTCGATGCCAAAGACTTTGACGACGCGATATATTTCGACGATAAAAAGCGCGAAATTTACGTCGCGATCGCAGACGTCAGCGAATACGTCACGCCCTACTCTCCGATAGACGCCGAGGCCAAAACGCGCGGATTTTCGATATATTTTCCGCACAAAGCCGTGCCGATGCTGCCGCGAAATTTGAGCGAAAATATCTGCTCTCTCAAACCAAACGTCGCGCGCCTTGCGTTTTGTTTCAAAATCACGCTAGACGAAGAAGACGAAGTCGTAAAAGAGGAGCTCATGGAAGCCATAATCGTCTCAAAAAGACGCTTTAACTACGACGAAGTCGATCAAATTTTACGCGGAGAACGCAAGGACGAGACCGACTGGATCAAGCCTCTTTTCGCGCTCACATCGCGCCTGCGCAAAAAACGCCTGAAAAACGCGTTTGACTTTAGAACGCAGGAGCTTCGCATGAGCCTTGACGCAGACGGTGGGCTTTCATCTACGAGATTTGAGACCGACACCGACTCGCACAGGCTCGTCGAGGACTGCATGCTGCTAGCCAACGTCGCTGCGGCAAAGCGTATCGTAAAAGGCGTTTTTAGAAATCACGGCTCGCCGGATCTGCGAAAAATCCAAATTTTGCTCGAAGACCTCGGCGCTCTGGGCTTTGACTTCGTTTACGAAAGCGACATCGCGAATTTGGTTCGCAAAATCCAAGCGCAGGCCGACGCCGTAGGCAACCGCGAGGAGATCGACAAGCTCATCATAAAATCGCAAAAAAAGGCCGAATACGGCGCGCAAAATTTAGGCCACTTCGGACTAGGCTTTGAGCGCTACACGCATTTTACGAGCCCGATCCGCCGCTACTCCGACCTTACGCTGCACCGCCTTTTAAAGGCCAAACTGCGCAACGACGAGAAGTTTTTCAACTACCTGCTTTTAAATATCGAAGCGACTTGTTCAAATTTAAGCGAACTCGAGCGCGAAGCCGACAGGGTCGCGTTTGACTTTATGGATAGGAAATTTGCGCGCTGGGCAAAAGAGCGCATCGGGCAGCGCTTTAGCGCCTATATCAGCGAAAATCAAAACGTCGCGGTCGCCAGGCTTGACGACGAGATAAAAGGCGCCAGGATATTTTTGGGCGCGTACTGCGTAAATTTACTGCAAAAAGTCATCGTTGAAATCACGGACGCAAATATCGCAACGGCCGAAATTTTCGGTAAGGTCGTAAAAAAAATCGATGTATAGAAAAGAGCTCGAGGCCGCGCTAAATTCGGCTAAATTTCCAAATTATTTCTTGCTTTACGGCGCAGACGAATACCAAATCGAGCTTTTTGCGAAGGAAATTTTAGCCAAATTTAAAGATTTTGAAATTTTGAGCCTTTACTACGACGAGTACGATTTTGAGGCTGCGCGCATCCACCTTTGCGAGCCTTCGCTATTTGGCGGTAGCCCACTTTTACACGTAAAAAGCGATAAAAAAATCCCCGCAAAAGAGCTAAAAATCCTGATAGAGGGTTGCAAAAACGGCGGCGCATTCATTTTCGAGCTTTTTGAGTCCGACGCCAAAGCCGTTTTTGATACGCAAAAGGCTTTCGGGGTAAATTTTGCAAGATTTTTTAAACCGGGCTCGCCTGAAGAAGCCGTAAATTTACTCGGCAGACAAGCCGCAAAAATGAACCTAAATATTACAAAAAACGCGCTTTTTGAACTCTACCGCATACATAACGAAAATTTATATCTAGCCGCAAGCGAGCTAAATAAACTAGCTTCCCTAAACGAGCCTATAAACGAAAATATCGTAAGAAGCTTGGTCTTTTCGCTATCAAGCGTGAGTTTTGACGATTTTTTCGATAAATTTATCGCGCTAAAAGATATCAGAGCCGATTTTTTCTCCTGTGCGGACGATGGAAATTTTAATGAAATTTTATTTATAAACTCGCTTTACCGCGCTTTTTTTAGACTCTTTAAACTGCATGCCGGCATCAAAATAACAGGTAAATTCGACATAAAAGAAATGCTCGGCTATGCGCCGCCACCAAACGTCGCAAACGAACTAAAGAGGCAGTGTCTGGCAGTAAATTTAAAAGCGTATAAAGAAATATTTACCGCGTTAAATTTGGCGGAATTTGAACTAAAAACAAACTCTGCGCTCGATAAAAAAACTTTCCTACTCTCCTGCGTGCTGGGCCTACAAAATCTTATCGGCAAAAACAGCAAATATTAAGTAAAAAAAAGATAAAATCAGCTCTTGTCGAAAGACTTCCTTGCCCGTTTGCAACCGCGCAAACGAGCTTAATACCCACAAGGAGAATCAATGAAGCATTACGAGCTTTTATTCATTTTGAAGCCTACTTTGACGGAAGAAGAAGTAAGCGCAAAAGTTGATTTCATTAAAGAAATCCTAACCAAAAACGGCGCAAATATCGCGTCTGTGCAGTCTATGGGTACTAGAAAATTAGCCTATACCGTAAAAAAATACGAGCGCGGAACTTATTTCGTCGTGTATTTCGAGGCTCCGACTCAAGCTATCGCAGAAGTCGAGCGTATCATAAGAATCACCGAAGAGATCATCAAATTCTTAACGGTCAAATTTGAAAACAAAAAAGAGATCGCCGCTTGGGAAAAGATGAGCAAGGGCATCAAACTAAACAAAAAAGAACCGAAAGTCAAAGCAGAAGAAGCTCCGGCAGCGCAAGAATAAGGACGAAAAATGTTTAATAGAGTCGTTTTAGTAGGAAATTTAACACGAGATATCGAGCTTAGATATACGACTGCGGGCGCAGCCATAGGCAACAGCGCCATCGCCGTGACGAGAAAATTTAACGTAAACGGCGAAAAACGCGAAGAAACGTGCTTTATTGATATAACATTTTTCGGAAAACAAGCGGAAATAGCAAATCAATATCTTTCCAAAGGCTCAAAGCTTCTAGTAGAAGGCCGCTTAAAATTCGACCAGTGGACGGACAATAACGGACAAAATAGAAGCAAGCACACGATCAGCGTGGAAAATATGGAGATGCTAGGCGGAGGACAACAGCAAGGCGGATATAGTCAAAATAGTAATCAAGGCTATCAGCAAGGCGGTTACCAAAATAACGGCTACGGCGGCGGCTATCAAGGCGGACAAAATCAGCAAAATAGCTATGCTCAAAACGGCACGCAAAGGCAAAATTTTAATAAACCGCAGCAACAAAAGCAACAGCCAAAAGACGAATACTACGGCGATAACGTCCGAGAAATAGATATAGATGCCGACAAATACGATGACGGCGACGAAACCATACCATTTTAATTAAGGAAAAAACAATGGCTGAAAAAAGAAAATATTCACGCAAATACTGCAAATTTACAGAGGCAAAGATAGATTTTATCGACTACAAGGATACTTCGCTTTTGAAGTACTGCTTGTCAGAGAGATTTAAAATCATGCCAAGACGCCTAACCGGCACTTCTAAAAAATACCAAGAGATGGTAGAAAAGGCTATCAAGCGCGCTCGCCAAGCAGCATTGATACCTTACGTAGTCGATCGCGATAACGTGGTGACCAACCCTTTTGAGGGACTATAATTTTTAAGCCCTTTTTAGGGCTTGTCTTTTATTTTCAAATCTTCTAAATTTTATGCCTCTTCACTTTTTAAGACCCAATTTCAATGCAAATACTTTTTGCTTGAAATTTTGGCCCAAAAACTTCAAAGAAGTTCTTTCTAAAGAAAGAAAGTACAAGTACAAAAACTATGATTTTATTGATGCTCTTGTGAGTAAAAAGTGTAACGAGGTTAAAAAATAAGTATATAATCTGTTCTAGAATTTCGGAAAAGAAATTTAGAGAAATTCTATGGTATTTTTCATCTGACATAGAAGCCGTAAAAATAGCCGAATTTACTACCATATCAGAAAAAACAATCAACATAATAACTAAAAATTTTAGAATTTTTGATGTTTAAAGAGTGCGAGGTCTTGAAAAGCTACAAACGTAGCGAAGTAGAGCAAAATATACTTAAAAGAGACGGCAAAGTTTATACCTGGGTAGTTAAAACTGCTCTATAAATGAACTAGTGTTCATAGCGAAGTTAAGTATAAGAGCTATCTGAATGAGAGCGTAAAATATTTTGATTGCTGGAAAGTTTATGGCGAATTAGTAGGTTAAGGAGCCAAAGCTCATTATAGAGTAAAGCATTCTTTAGCTACGCTTGCTACCTTATAAGAGGCAAATGGTAAAAATCATATTAACGGCATAGAAAACCTTTTAGCTGCGACTTACTTTGTTACTACCTCCTGAAAAGTTACGGGCGTAGCGAAGTAGAGTTTAGATATGATACTGCAACCATACAGGAAAACTTATAGTCGTCTAAAATTCGCATAAATACAAAAGAGATATCATCGGCGGTTTTTTCGCGCCTGGCGATATTGCCGCCGTAAGAGCCAGGCCGTCTATCCGTAAACGGCCCGCATGCCGCAATTTTAACCGTTTTTGGCAAAATTTACAGCGAAGCTAACGCCGAAATTTCCGCCCCAAAACCGCTAAATTTTAAAATTTTCTATCTCGTTAAAATTTAGATAGCGGTAGATCTGCGCCTCTTTACCCGCAAGCTTTTGGGGTACGATGCTCATGTATTCAAAGACGCTAGGTAGCCTGCCAAGCACGGCGCAAACGGCCGCTAGCTCGGCGCTGCCTAGATAGACGCGCGCGCCCATACCCATTCGGTTATCGAAATTTCGCGTCGAGGTCGAAAATACCGTCGCGCCGTCGTTCACGCGGGCTTGGTTACCCATGCAAAGCGAGCAGCCCGGCACCTCCGTGCGAGCGCCCGCCGCGCGGAATATATCGTAGTAGCCCTCTTTTTCTAGCAGCGCCTGATCCATCTTGGTAGGCGGCGCGATCCAAAGGCGAGCGGGCAACGTCCCAAGCCCACGCAGGGCCTCGCCAAGCGCGCGGTAGTGGCCGATATTGGTCATACAGCTACCCACAAATACCTCGTCGATCTTGTGCGGGCGCGAACTACTAGCCAAAATTTCGCTCAGAGTCGCGACGTCGTCGGGGTCGTTCGGGCAGGCTAGGATGGGCTCGGTTATCTCGTCCAAATTTATCTCGATCACCTCGGCGTAGCGCGCGTTTTTGTCGGCTCGCAGCAACTTTGGCGCCGCTAGCCACTCGCGCATTTTTGCCGCGCGGCGCTCCAGGCTCGCCCTACTTTCGTAGCCCGCCTCTATCATCGCCTCGATGAGAACGACGTTTGAGCGGACATATTCGCAGACGCTCTGCTCGCTTAAATTTACCGCGCAAGCCGCCGCAGAGCGCTCGGCCGAGGCGTCGCTTAGCTCAAAGGCTTGCTCGACTTTTAGCTCCTCCAGCCCTTCGATCTCTAAAATTTTACCCGCAAATACGTTTTTCTTGCCTTTCTTTTCGACCGTGAGCAGTCCGCGCTTGATCGCGTAGTATGGGATCGCGTTTACCAGATCGCGTAGCGTCACGCCCTTTTGTAGCTGCCCGCTAAACCTTACTAGCACGGAGTCTGGCATATTTAGCGGCATCGCTCCCGATACGGCCGCAAACGCCACCAGCCCGCTACCTGCGGGGAAGCTCACGCCTATAGGAAAGCGCGTATGGCTGTCGCCGCCGGTGCCTACGCTGTCGGGCAGGACCATTCGGTTTAGCCACGAGTGTATGACGCCGTCGCCGGGCCTTAGGCTCACTCCGCCGCGCGAGCTCATAAATTTAGGCAGCGTCCTTTGCGTTTCAAGATCGCTAGGCTTTGGATAGGCCGCCGTGTGGCAAAAACTCTGCAACACGAAATCTGCCGAAAATCCGAGGCTTGCCAGCTCCTTGATCTCGTCGCGCGTCATCGGCCCGGTGGTGTCCTGCGAGCCAACAGTTAGCGTCGCAGGTTCGCAGTATTGTCCAGCTCTGATACCCGGCACGCCGCAGGCCTTGCCCACGATCTTTTGAGCTAGCGTGTAGCCCTCGCTCTCGTTCGTTTGCGGCTGCGACGGCTTTGCAAAGATATCCTCCGCGCCCAAATTTAGCGCCGCTCTAGCCTTACCGCAAAGCGAGCGACCGATGATGAGCGGTATGCGCCCGCCCGCCCTGATCTCGTCAAATATCGTGTTTGGCACAAGCGTAAAACGAGCGACCGGCTCGCCTTCGGGCTTAGCATTTTCGTTTAAATTTTCAAATTTAGCTTCGCCGTAAATTTCTACTCCGTCAAATTTACCCTCGGTGCTCAAATTTACCCGCCCGACGCGCAATATCTCGCCCGCATACGGGTAGATGTCCACCACGTCGCCCGTTTCTAGCGCGCTTACGTCGGCTACGATCGGCAGCGCGCCGCTATCCTCGGCGGTGTTAAAAAATATCGGAGCGATCGCCGTGCCTATTACGATGCCGCCCGTTTTTTTGTTCGGCACGCCCTCTATCTCGCGCCCGAGGTGCCACTGGATGGAGTTTATGCCGCTCTTTCGGCTACTGCCCGTGCCCACGACGTCGCCTGCGTAGACGACCTCGAGCCCGCTTTTTTTAAGCTCGCCAATCATTTCTAGGCTACCAGGCTGACGCTTAACTAGCATCGCGTTTGCGTGTAGCGGGATATCCGAGCGCGTGTATGCCTCGCTAGCCGGACTTAGATCGTCGGTGTTGGTTTCGCCCGCAACCTTAAAGATTGCCGCTCTGATACGCCTAGGCAGGCTCCCGCGCGCCTTAAACCACTCGGCCTCCGCCCACGAGCGCAAGACTTCTAGCGCAAATTTATTGCTTTTAGCAAGCTGCGCTACGTCGTTAAAATAATCATGCACAAAAATCGTCTCTTTTAGCACGTTACAGGCGGCCTGCGCTACGGCCTCGTCGGCGTTTTTTAGGCTTTCAAGTAGCACGATGACGCTGTATCCGCCAAGCATCGGCCGCAGTAAATTTACGGCGGCGATTTTGTCAAGGCCGCTTATCTCAAGCCCGTGATTTATAATCTCGTTTAAAAACTCCGCCTTTACCTTTGCCGCGTCGTCTACGCCCGGATTAACGCGATTTGCGAGCAAATTTACGAGCCGCTTTATCCTCTTTTGATTTTCGTCTAGCCTTGCGGCGATAATCGCTTCGCCTTCGCCGCCCGGCTCCATCGGCGGTACGCGTCCTGAGAGCAAGCCTAAACACTCCCTCTCGTGCGCGCTTTCGAGCTTTAAAAGCTCGCAAACCTTCCTCGTTTGTTCCTCGTTTAGCGGTAGCGGCGGCACGCCTAGGGTCTCGCGCTCTTTTACATGTTTTTCGTATTCGGTAAAAAAATCCATCGTTTATCCTTATTAAAATTTACGTAATTTTAGCAAAACAAAGCGAAATTTGGCTAAATTTAAGCACTTGATTTTAAGGAATTACGATGCAAAAAGCGTATTTTGACTCGCCTATCGGCGTTTTGGAGATTTGCGGCGACGAAAACGGGGTTTGCGAGCTAAATTTCGTTCGAGATTTAGTCCGCACGGACGTAACGGACGTAAATTTAAAGATTTGTTTAAGCGAGCTTGAAAGCTATTTTAAAGGTGAGCTTAAAACCTTTAAAACGCGGCTAAATATCGGCGGCACGGCGTTTCAAAGGTGCGTTTACGAAAATCTGCAAAAGATACCGTATGGCGAGCGCGTCACGTACGCCCAGCTGGCAGCGATGACTGGGCGACCGAGGGCGTTTCGCGCGGCAGGCTCGGCAAACGCAAAAAACAAAATTCCCATCATCGTGCCCTGCCACAGAGTCGTCGCCTCAAACGGCCTTGGCGGATACAGCGGCGGAGAAGGGCTAGCGACCAAAATTTGGCTTTTGGAGCATGAAGCGAAATTTAAAGATAAAGTTTAGCATCTTTAAAATTTAACGGTGTAAATTCATCCAAACAAGCGCAAAATTGACGGCTTAATTTTAGTTAAACTTAAGCCTGACTACACGAAGCGCGGCACCGTTTTTTCATATACGGAATCGCTCCGCTTTAGCGCCAAAGCAAGACAAAACGGATACTAAATTTATCTCTTTAACTACGCCGTTTTGATAAAATTTGCGACAAATTTAGCTCGCTCGGTAAAATCGCGACGAATTTAAAAGGGAAAAAATGGATCTAAAAATATTCTACGACAACTGGCAAATGGAGTGCTGCGGCGATGCGTTTAAGCTCGGCGACGAGGTAAATTGGTATACGGCAAAATTTAAAGCGGATTCGGATTTCATCTTCAAGGATGCCGACTACTCTTACAAGGCGCACGGCGGAGAAGAGTACGAGATAACGGGTGTCGTGACGGGAATTTCGGCGATATATTTTCGCTACGAACCATGCGACGGACCGTACGGACGGGTACTGCAACCGGTCAAATACAAAAGCAAAGAGATCTCGCGTAGTCACGGTTACGAGCCGAATTTTGGAGGTTTTACGTTCGGTGCGTATCTTGTGCAGCTACGCGGTGCTATAGTTTGCGACTTAGTGGACAAGGTTTACGAGAAATTCGCTCTAAAGAGCAAATTTGATAGTAAAATCGTCTCGCCCAATCAAAAAGACGCGAACGGCGAAACGATTTTAAACTTAGCGATTGCGGACGTAGATGAATATGCCGTGGAAATACTGCTAAATAAAGGCGCGGATGCAAATCTGCACGGCCAAGACGGTTTCACGCCAATACAACGCGCATGTTTTTGCGATAGCGAGAGGATTTTTGAGCTGTTGCTCTCGGCGGGCGCCGACTTGGACGCGATAAACGACGCCGGAACGAGCGCAAGACAGTACTGCGAAGGTAAATTTGAGGGCGTGAAAAACGCGGCTAGGCTAAGAAAAATAATCGCAAAATACAAGTGGTATGCGACTTTACGACAAAAATCGAACTGATTCCGCATTTTTACGGTGTGAAGCTAAAACTAAATGAGCTAATGCTTTTAGATGGCATATAAAACGACGTAAGGTATTATTGCTAACGCGAGTTGTAGCGAAAATTTATACCGCTTCAAAACTCAAATTTAAACACAAAGTTACCGGTAAATTTGAGGCGAAAATCTATCCGCAAAAAGGTAAAAACAAATTTAAACCGCAAACAAAAATGCAAATTTGACCGAAAACTGCGCCGCTTTGGCCGTTTACGCCATCTTGCCGGGCAGCAAAAATTTTAAAAATAGCAAAATTTATCGTCCAAATCCCCGCTCAAAAAACAACAGCCAAAAACATCTCTTAAGCCGGCGCATACCGCTAAATTTTACTTTTTACCCTCGGCTTTCGCAAAATCCTTACGATTTAAAAACCACACTATAAATAGAAAAAAGGCGGCTATTTTTAAGCATGCGTAGATAAGATCCATGTTTTTCTGGGGCGTTTGCAGTTCATCTTCGTAGCTATATTTGACGTAAACCTTGCCCGCATCGTCTTCTAGCTGCAAGATTTCGTTACCTAGCGGCATTACCTTGCTATATATAACCGCCCTCTTTTTTATGAGCGGTCTATATTTATCGTCATCTCTGCTATCTATGTAGTATGATACCGCCCGGCCGTCGTCTAGCCTCAGTTTTAGCTTTCCGTCGCCTTTTAGACCGTAGTTTGCAGACTCCACCGTCCCTACGTTTTTCGTTAGTTCGTTTAGCGGTTTAAAATCGCTATAAAAGACCATATCCTTGATAACAAACAGGATCAAAGTAAAACACAAACCGACCATAGCCATCAAAAATGCCGAAAAGATACTTCTTAAGGCAGAGCCGTTACCGTAAAATCCCCTTTTTATAAAAACTACATATAAATATGAGTTTTTGATTTTTTCTTTAAATTTCTCCAAATTTAACTCCCGTTACTTGATGCTATTTATCCGCAAAAACCAGCGTAAACACGCCGCTAGCGATCAGCGCGATACCGATCCACTCTCGCGTGCTCGGGCGCTCGCCTAAAAATATAACAGCAAAAATGACGACCAAAACGACGCTAAGCTTGTCTATGGGCGCTACCTGCGACGCAGAACCCATCTGAAGCGCCTTAAAATACGCCAGCCACGATGCGCCGGTAGCTAGTCCGCTAAGCGTCAAAAACAGCCAGTTCCGTGCGCTTAGCTCGCCAAGCGGCTGCCACTTTTTAGCATAGGTTAGAAATAAAATCAGCGCCGCAGCGATAACAAGCGTCCTGATAAAAGTCGCAAAATTTGAGTCCACGCCCTCAAGCCCGACTTTGGCGAAAATCGCCGTAAGTGCAGCAAAAACCGCCGAAGCTAGCGCCCACAAAGCCCACTCTTGCATGATTAATCCTTTTTTTGAGATTATAGTCTGATTTGGATAAATTTAGAGCAGGTATCGCGGCGGTAGAATCAAAAAAGCTTAAATCAAGCTAAATCATGCGGCCTTTTTTAGCGTGCGATTTAGCCGCGTGCTATTTACAAGGTCGCAAGTACCGTCAAATTTAAAGCTAAAAATCGCAGCAAGCTTAAATCTGCAGCGCGCCGAGTAAAATCAAATACCAAAAACGCGATACCGAGTAAATTTTAGTCCTAAAATTTACGCAAGCGACGCAAAACGCAACTTGAAATATCAAAAAGCCGAATCAAATTTGACGGCTTACTGGCGGTTTTAAATTTAGTATTCCGCGTAAAGTCGCTAAAACTCGTCAAATCTAGGGACATATCAAGCAATCCAAACAGGCTAAATTTAAGGCTCTTATAAAACAAAAATACGAGATTTAAGGGCTTGAAATTAGCGTTAAATCGCTTTTTACCCAAGCCCCGCCCTATCTTTGGCTGCTTGCGTGATTTCCTCTTCGTAATCGTAGTATTCAAACGTCGCACCGTGTTGAAACGCGCCGTTTAGGATGTCGCCGCTTTGGCGATTTTTGAGGTCTATCTCGGCGATCTTAAAGCCGTCCAGCGTCTCGCAAAACTCCCTCAAACGCGTCGGCGGATTTTTAAGCTTCGTAAACAAAAAGCAAAATCCGCTCCCGCCGTTTCGCCCTACTCGTCCGCGCAGCTGATGCAGGCTTGCTAAGCCAAGCCTCTCCGCGCCCACGATCACGATCGTGCTAAGCCTGGGCAGCGAGATACCGACCTCGACCACCGTCGTCGATAGCAGCACGTCGCCGCGCTCGCGAAATTCGCGCAACACTTGCTCTTTTTCTTTGTCTTTGCCGTGCGTGACGTAGACGTTTTCAAAATTTGCTCGCCAAAACCCCTGCGCCTCCTCCAGCCCCTGATAGTTCGAGCTTTCGCTACCCTCCACGAGCGGATATATCACGGCAGCCTGTTTGCCTTTGGCGATTTGCGATTTGATATGCGCCAGTAGCTCGCCAAAGTCCGCGTTTTGTAAAATTTGCGTGTGGATATGCTTTTCAAAAGGCATCTGCCGCAGAAAACTAAACTCCGCAAAACTGCTTTGTATCATGCTTAGCGTGCGCGGGATCGGCGTTGCAGAAAACTGCACGACGTGAGCCCTGGTCTCGTCCGCAGCTTTTGTTTGCTTATTTCCTTTTTCGGGCGCGGTTGCGGCTAAATTTGCCTGCTCGCAGCCGTCAAATTTACCGTCAAATTCGCCACCTGCCCCGTCATGTTGCCTCTCTTGCCCAAGTCCTCCGCTGGCTAGAGCGTTGATTTTCTCGCGTTGATTTGAGCCGAAACGGTGCTGCTCGTCTATCATAACTAAAGGCGCGGCGGGTAAGCTTTGATAGAGCAAAACATGCGTGCCGATGATGAGATTTACGCCGTCAAATTCGGGCTTGTCGCCGCTTTTAACAAGCAAAACGCGCATAAAATCAGGCAGCAAACGCGCCGCCTCGGCGTAAATTTGCTCGGCTAATATCGACGTGGGCGCCATGATGAGCGCAGGGCCTGGATAGACGCTAAGCGCAGCAGCTAGCATAACGAGCGTCTTGCCGCTGCCCACATCGCCCATCACGACGCGTCGCACCGCCTCCTTGCCGCTAAAGTCCGCGCGCAAATCGGCGATAGCGTTTAGCTGATCAGTTGTCGGCGCAAACGGCAAATTTTTAAGCCACAAAGAGATATCAAAAAGATTGATTTTAGGCGCCTTAAAGCGAGTTTTTTTGGCGTTTAGCTTTTTTAGATAGTTGTAAATTTCGACGAATTTTAGCACCTCTTCGCCCGCTTTTTCTCGCACGAGTGCGTCCAGCATCGCCACACTTTTTTCGTCTCCTCTGTGCAGATCTAGCAAAAACTCAGCCTCCTTAGGCGCGAGCCCCGCCTCTAGTAAATTGGGCAAATTTACGTATTTTTGGATCAAATTTTTAAACGAATCGTCTCTGAGAGAGAGCTTGTATTTGGGTATGATTTCGTTTATTTTCGTGACGATTTTGGGATTGGTTAGCTGCCACGAGCCGTAGGCGTAGGCGCATTTGCCGCTTACAAACACGCTTTTGCCGACCTTAAATGCCCCGTAATGCCAAGGCTTGGCGTTAAAAATCACGATTTTGACGTTTTGCTCCCACGCCTCGCACCAGCATACGGCGTGCAGCATCCCGCCTTGGCGATACGCGCTTTTTATCTCTACAGCGACGCTCACGTGTCCGTCTTTTGGCGCGGCGGCCAGGCTCGTATCTTCAAAGCTTTTAGGAAGCTTTAGCGCTAGGTCGAGCAGAGTGGTTACGCCGATTTTTTTTAGATTTATTCTGTCTTTTTCATCAAATTTCATTGTAAAGCACGGCAAAACTGAGCTTTTCTATCTCTGCATGCTCCGCGATAAACGCGTTTAGCTCGGCAAGCTTTAGCTTCGAGATTTTTTCTAGCTCGTCTTTAAAATTTCCTAGTTTAAAACCGTTATAAAACTCGCTCTGAGCGATGTTTAAGCGGTTAAAAAGCGTCTCTTGGCGTAGCGGCTGCGAGCCTAGCAAAAATCTTTTAGCCTGCGCTAGCTCGCCGGCTTTCACGCCGTTTTTGACGAATTTTGCAAATTCGTCTTTCACGACCGCGACCGCCTCGCTCCTGCTTTCATTTTTGGTTTGCAGATAACCCCAAATTTGCGAGTGGCTGAGCGCAAACTCGCTCCTAGCATAGGCCGAATACGCTAGCCCTCGCTTCACGCGGATCTCCTCCATCAGCCTACTGCCAAAGCCGCCTTCGCCCAAAATAAACGTCGCGACCTTAGCCTTATATCGCTCCTCGCAGGAAACGTCAAAAGGCGCACCAAAGTAAATATAGGCTTGCTCGCTAGGCTTGATGATGGCTTTTTGGCTGCATTTTTCATCGGTTTTAAAAAGCTTTAGCTCGCGCGGCTCGCCTGTCTTTAGCGAGCTTAAAATCTCGTCTAAATTTAGCTCCCCAGGCGTCACTTCGCCGCCCAGAACTACGAATAAATTTGCCAGATCAAGCTTGCTAGCGATGAAATTTTTAACGTCCTCTAGCGTGATACTCTCCACGCTTTGCTTCGTGCCGATGCTTGGGCGCGCTAGATTCGTACCAGGATATAGCAGTCCGTTTAGCGCGACCCTAGCTAGATAGTCGTAGTCGCTCTCGTTGCTAGATATCTCGCCCAGAGTCAAAGTTCGCACCTTCTCAAAGCTTTTTTGGCTTAAATTGGGCTCCTCTAAAAGCTCTTTTAGCTTAGCAAGCGCAAAAGAAAAGTGCTCCTTTAGACAGTTTAGCTCAAACGCAAAGGTCTCAAATCCTGCGCTCGCGTAAAGGCTAATCGCGCGCGTTTCAAGCTCTTTGGCAAAGCCCGCCGCGCCCTTACTTAGCGTGCCTTCGTCAAAAATTTTAGCGACGAATTTAGCAAGTCCGGCCTTCTCCTCCGCGCAAGCTCCGGCAACCTTGAAAATAAGCTTTAGGCTCACCGCTGGCAAGGTTTTGCTAGCCTCGTAAACGGCAGGGATTTGTAAATTTGCGGCTTTTAAATTTATGATTTTCATCAATAAAACCTTTCTAAAATATCATAATTGGTATTGCGTTTGGCGGGTTTTTCGCCGATGTCTTTGATGAGGCGTATCATCTCGTCTTGATTCATGCGGTAGCTAGCGCCCGCGGCCTTGACGACGTTTTCCTCCATCATCGTGCTGCCTAGGTCGTTTGCGCCAAACAGTAGCGCCAGCTGCCCGATGTAGCTGCCCTGCGTGACCCAGCTGCTTTGGATGTTTGGCACGTTGTCTAAAAACAGCCTAGAGACCGCAAGCAGGCGCAAATAGCGATTCGAGCTTTGCTTTTTGATCTCGGGACGTTCGGCGGCTAGGCGCGTGTTTAGCCCCTGAAAGCTCCACAAGATAAACGCTCTAAAGCCGCCCGTCTCGTCCTGCAAGCTCCTGATATGCTCCCAGTGCTCCACGATCTCGCGCGTGGTTTCGACGGTGCCAAACATCATCGTAGCCGTCGTCTTTAGCCCCTCCTCGTGCGCCTCGCGGTGGATGCGCAGCCACGTTTCTACGTCGCATTTTTTAGGCGCGATCACATCTCGGACGCGGTCGCTGAGTATCTCGGCTCCGGCGCCCGGCATCGAGTAGAGTCCCTTTTCTCGCAGACGGCGTAGCGCCTCCCTCGTGCTAATACGCGAAATCCTTGCGATATAGTCGATCTCGACCGCCGAAAATCCGTGAATCGTGATGCTTGGATATTTTTTCGCGATAAACTCCACGAGATCCTCGTACCACTTGATTTTTAGTTTCGGATGCACGCCGCCTTGAAATAAAATTTGCGTCCCGCCGATAGCGATGAGCTCCTCGATCTTTTGTCCGATCTCGTCAAAGCTAAGAACGTAGGCGTCCTCGTCCTTGTGATCGCGGTAAAACGCGCAAAATTTGCAGTCCACCCAGCACGCGTTGGTGTAGTTTATGTTTCTATCCACGATAAAGGTCGTGACGCCGTCAGAGTGCAGCTCGCGCTTACGCGCTAGAGCCATCGCTCCAAGCTCGTTTAGCTCGGCGTTTTCTATCAAATTTACCGCCTCATCCACGCTTAGTCTATTCAAATTTTTCCTTTAAATTTTTTACGCGAGTTTAGCGAAAAACGCTTTTATCTTTGATAAATTCGCGTTTTTTAACTTCTTGCGGATATCGTTTCGCGCCTTAACGCAAAGGAAAAGAAATGATTTTAAAATCCGCAAGAAACGCGGCTAAGCTAAGAAATTTAACCCTTTTGGCGCTAGACGGGGCATCAAATTTGACGCGGCCTTTTAAATTTGCCGTCAGCTCAAATTTAACCCGATTTATAAAGCTTAAATTTGATAAAATCGCGAGACATTTTATCAAAGGAGAAAAGATGAAAAATTTAGTTTTGGCTACGATTTTGGCGCTATTTTTTGCAGGTTGCGCGGCAAACAAACCGGCTCCGGCCGAACAAAACGCGCAGGAGTATCGCCACGCTACGCAGATAAAAGACGCTAGCTGCCCTCATCACGGCACGGCAAACGCTAGCTGCGCCCAGTCTCACGCATCGACGAAAGAGTGCCCTCACCACGGAAATCACGGAGTAGACAAAAGCCTAGGCTGCAGCGGCGAGAGCGACAAATCAAAGCCATGCCCAAAATGCGACGCAAAAGCGCAAGGCTGCGCGCAGCATAAAGAGTGCGCTCATCACGACAAAAGCCGCGCAAGCGACGAAGCGCACGCCTGTCCTCATCACAAACACTAAAATTTAATGCGGTCAAAGCCAAATTTGATCGCATTCTCCATCAAATTTAAGCCTGCAAAAGCACGCAAAGGATCAAATTTTAATTTATTTATAGTTAATTTAGATATTTAAAATTTGAGTTTATAATTCCTTTATTAATTCAAAGAAGAAAAATGATCAAATACCGGGTTCTTATAGGCATAAGCATCACGCTAGTGGCGGCCGCAACTTCGCTTTTAAAGCTAAGCGACAGCTTTGCAAAGCCCTTATACGCCGTTGGTTCGCTTGTTTTATTCGGGATTTTATTCTACCTGCTTGCGATATTTAGGCACATTCCCATGGGTATCGCTTACGCGATACGGTCCGGGGCGGGCATAGTTCTCATCTCGGCGATAGCTTATTTTTTTATGAGGCAAAAGCTTGATTTGCCCGCAATCATCGCCATAGGCATGATAGTAGTCGGAGTGGTTGTTATAAATTTATTTTAAAAGAGCGTTAGTGACTAAACGTATATTAAATTAAGCTAGCCGTTTGTTAAATTTGGCTAGATTTTAAGTTTACGAAGAGAAACCAACTTTTTTGATTTTAAATTTTAAACGAGAATTTTATAAAAGTTGTAAAAACGGCGACCGTATTTTAAACTGTACCGTTAAAGGTTAATTTTATTGCAGGCAAACGCGCAAATCCAGTCGCAGTCGTTTGCCTTTTTGAATTTTATTAATAATTACCCAAGCCGGTTAACCTTAGCTTGCCCAGTTCGTTTACTCGCCTAAAAGCCGCTCAAAACCAGGTACGAATTTCGTCGGCGAAAACTCGGTAATTTCATACTTTGCGATACCGTTTTTAAAAAACGGATCTTGTCCGATAATCTCGTCAAGCTCCGAGCGATCTTTAATGTTTGCCAAGATGATGCCGCCGCTACGCGGGATTTTACGCCCCGAGCAGATAAATTTATTTTCTGCGTAAAATTTATCCAAAAACGCATTGTGTTCGCTTATGAAGTTATCAACTTGGCTTAATTCTTTAACATAAGTTAAATTTACGATAAACATTTTGACTCCTTGAAAATTTAAAAGCGATTTTAAACCGCAAAAATAAAAATTTTAATCCCGCTGTAAAACGACTTTATTGCCTTTGGTGCCAAGCACGCGCACCTTCGAGCCCTCGGCTAAATCGCCGTCGTAGCGCCACAAAGTGCCTTTAAAATAGACCATCCCCTCCCTGATCTCGCCCTCGCCGCTCTCGTTTAAAAAGTCGTCTTTGACCTCGCTTTCGTGCTGGTTAAATTTGGCCTTTAGCGGCTTTCTAAGCGCAAAAAGCAGAACTAGCGAAATGATAGCGATGAGTAAAATTTGATACTCCCAAGCGATATCGACGAAAAATCCAAGCACTCCGACCGCCAAAAATCCAAGCCCGAAAAATAGCACGAAAAAGCTACCAAGCATAAACTCGAGCATGATTAGCCCCACGCCAGCAGCCAGCATCAAGTATGCGGGTATCATTTCGCCGCCCTAGCGCCTAAAAAGTCCTTTAAGACGCTTAAAGAGCCGATAAGCTCGGTTGCTTCGTAAGGGACTAAAATTTTATCTTTCGAGCCGTTTTTGGCTAGCTCGTTAAAGGCTCCGACGCGGTCGCGCGCGAGCAGGAACTCGGCTGCTTTGGCGTTTTGCGCCATGCTTTCGTTTATCATATCCATCGCCTCTTTTTGAGCCGTGGCTAGCGCGATTTGCTCGTATTTTTTCGCATCGGCCATACGCTCGATGGCTTCGGCTTGCAATACTTTTTCTTGCTTTAGCGCCTCGGCGTTGCGGATGAGCGCCTCTTTTTCAGCCTGCGCTTTTAGCTCGATCGCGCGTTTTTCGCGCTCGGCTTTCATTTGTAGATTCATCGCCTCTTCGATGCCTTGAGGGACGGAGATCTCGGAGATCTCGACGCGCATGATCTTTACGCCCCAGTTATCGGCGGCATCTCCGAGCGCTCTTTGCAATGCGGAGTTTAGGCGGTCGCGCGAGCTAAGCGTGTCGTCAAGGTTCATCGCGCCTATCTCGCCGCGCAGCGTCGTCATGGCTAAATTTGCGATCGCACGCTTGTAGCTATCGACGTTATACAAGGCCATTTTGCCGTCTACGACCTTTAAAAACACGATGCCGTCGACGCTTATGTTTACGTTATCTTTGGTGATGACTTGCTGTTTCGTGATATCTACTAGCTGCTCTCTCACGGTGATCACGGCGCGGATCTGATCGACAAAAGGGATAATGATGTGAAAACCGCCGTCAAGCACCTTATGAAATTTACCCAAACGCTCGACGATGTAGATATCTGACTGCGAGATAATCTTGATACCGGCTTTTAAAAACAAGACCGCAAAGGCCAGCACGACCACGGCAAATACGATAAACGGGATGCTATCTTCCATGACTACTCCTTAAAATATTTTTCATCATTTTAGCCGCTTTTTGCTAAAAAATCGCCATTTTAGCGGAAAATTTTTAGTATAATTAGCCAAAATTTTAAGGATAAATCATGAAAAATATTTTATTTTTGGCAGCGGCTGCGATGATATTTGCAGGCTGTGCGGCAAGCGACGGCGCAAGTGCGGTAAATAGCAAAAAATGCGGCGGTACGGAGGTTTTTGAAACGTGCGGTGCTGAAATAGATAAGGAAAATTTGATCGGCGTTTACGAGGCTAAGGTGTTTTGCGACGGATGTAGCGAAAACTCAAAAAGCACGCTAACGCTCAACACGGACGGCACGTTTAAAATCGACACCGTTTATCAAAAAAAGATCGCGCAAAGAGAGCTACAAAATGGCAAATACGAGATAGAGGGCAACACCCTAAGAGTGACGAATCAATACCGCGAAAAGCTAAATTTCGAGATTAGCGGCGATACGTTGCGCCAGATCAGCAACCAAAACAGCTTTATCAAAGAAAACTTGGCCCAGGAGCGCATCTACAAAAAGCTAGAAGCCAACTAAGCGGCAAATTTAGCGCTCAAATTTGACCCGAAGCCAAAATGAATAAATTTATAACCCTACTAAAAACGCAGCCCGTTTTCGCTCGCCTCTCGCTCATACAGCTGATTTGCTATTTCGGCGTTTGGTTCTCGCACACGGGCATTTTTACGCTACTTATCGAGCTTGACGCGCCCGTTTGGGCGATCACGGCGGCGGCTGCGCTAGCTTTCGTGCCGGGCGTGCTACTATCGCCTTTTAGCGGTATCGTAGTGGATAAATTTAGCCCCAAGCCTATGCTAATAGCGCTCACGGTCGTAGAGATGGTGACTGTTTTTATGCTCGTTTTTATCGACAAACTCTCCTTGATGTGGCTGCTATTTGCGATAATATTTATCAGAGTCGGGGCCGGCGGGACGTATTTTCAGGTCGAGATGAGCTTGTTTCCTAAAATTTTAAACAAAGACGACCTAAAAACCGCAAACGAGATCCACTCGCTCATCTGGGCCTTTTCATACACCGCAGGTATGGGGCTAGCGGGCATTTATATCCATTTTTTCGGGATTAAAAGCGCCTTTTTGCTTGACTGCGCTCTTTACGGTGCGGCGCTTATCATCCTGCTTAAAACGGATATCGCCGTGCGAGCTAAAAAAGGCGGCGAAAAAGTCCGAGAGATGCTAAAAAACGGCCTAAAATACGTAAAACAAAACCCTCTCATCGCACATCTCATCATGCTACACGCCGTAGTTGGCGTGACTAGCTACGACGCGCTCGTGGCTCTGCTAGCCGACTATCCGTATGCTGGCCTGCTCTCAGCGTCGCTCATCATCGGCTACATAAACGCCTGCCGCGCCGTCGCCCTTATCGTCGGTCCGCTCGTGCTTAGCAAATTCGTCTCAAACTCCAATCTAGTCTATATCTACGTCGGGCATGGGCTTGGCGTCATCGCATGGAGCACGCTACAGTTTAACTTTTATATCGGATTTATCGGGATTTTTTGCGCGGGATTTTTCACCTCGACTCTTTGGAG
The DNA here is from genome assembly GCF_963526985.1 of uncultured Campylobacter sp. Lineage (NCBI taxonomy): Bacteria > Pseudomonadati > Campylobacterota > Epsilonproteobacteria > Campylobacterales > Campylobacteraceae > Campylobacter > uncultured Campylobacter sp. The sequence continues at coordinate 87,900 of NZ_CAURPW010000001.1, read as the reverse complement.
CTACACCTACACGCTCATCCAGCAAAAGTGCGATCCGGCATTTTACGGCCGCATCATCGCCTATAACGATATGGTTTATCTAGGCGTCGCGGCGGTGATTTCTAGCGGCATAGGACTTCTTTTTGAGCTAGGACTTAGCCTCTCGCTGATCACGGCGCTAATAGGCTGTATGTTTTTTGCCGGAGCGATTTATTGGATATTCGTGCGTAAAATTTATAAAGACGAACTAGCGTAAATTTGCCCTGCGGCGCGGGTTTAGCAAGGCAAATTTAAACGCACAAATTTACTGTCCGCGTCAAAAAACGTAGCCGTCCGCTCGCGTCAAATTTAAGCAAATTTGAGCCGAATTTGACCCAAATTTACCCCGCTCAGGCCTTAGCGTAATAAGTCGTTCCGTTTGAAATATGCTTTTTATAAAGCGTCGTAAACGGCACCAAGTCGGCGTGTCCGACGTAGAGTCTGCCGTGATCGCTCAAAATTTTATGAAAGCGCTCGACCGTTTTTAGCTTAAATTCCTCGTTAAAATAAATCATCATATTTCGCGAGAAAATGATGTCGAATTTGCCGAGCTTAAATATCGCGTCGTCAAAGATATTTACCACGCTAAACTCGCATCTAGGTAGCATCGCGCGCTTGATTTCGTACTTGCCGTCGCGTTTTGTGAAGTAGATATTTTTTTGATTGTCGTTTAAGCGGTGCAATGAACGCTCGCTATAAACACCCTTTTTACAGCTATCGATAGCCTCGGAATTTATGTCGATACCAACGATGCTAACGCGGTTTACGTCGAGCAAATTTGAATGCGCGAGCATACCTAGCGAGTACGCCTCATCGCCCGTCGAGCACGGCGCGCACAGTATCCGCACGCTATCAAGCTCCTCTCTGGCATAGTAGATCGCGGCTTGTAGCTGCGGCAACTCTCTGTAAAAATAAGTCTCGTTCGTGGTGATTAAATTTACGATTTCTTGCCTCATAAAGCGGTCTACGACGACTTTTGAACTTAACGCTTCAAAGCTTGGAATTTCGTTTGCTTGGCAGAAATTTATTAGGCGCTGCTTTATCATGTCCTTTTTGGACTCCAGATCCACGCCGCACATATTTTTGACGACTTCGACGAATTTATTCAGCCCTGCCGCATCGCTAGGAGCGGGCGTCAAATTTGTATTTTCAAGCATGTAAAAACCTTTCTAGTTCCGCTCTTATACCGCCGATGGGTAGCGACTTTAAATTTGCGTTGATTTCTTTCGCGCGTTTTGGCATACCGTAGACGATCGCGCTCTCCTCGCTTTCGGCGATGCATTTAGCGCCTACTTTATATAGCTCGTTTAGTCCGCGCGCACCGTCGTCGCCGATGCCAGTTAGCAGGATCGCCATGACGTCGGCAAACTTACAAGCCTGCACGCCGGAGTGAAAAAGCACGTCTACGTTTGGGTTATACGTGGTCTCCTTTGCCGGCGAGCACATGCCCGCCATTAGGGGGCTAGCAGAGATTATCTCGGAGTTTTTTTCGCAGATATATATCGCGCTTTTTAGCTGCGTGGGCGCGCCCAGCATCACAACCTGCGCCGCGCACTCCTTGTCAAACTGCGAGATAAAACTAGGGATGAAAGCCAGGCTCATATGCTGCGCGATAACGACGCTAGCCCCGTTTAGCTCAAGCCCTTTAAAAAGCCTTTTTAAATGTCCCGGACCGCCCGTCGAGGCGCCGACTAAGACCAGTTTTTGTTTCAAATTTATTCCGTTTTTGAGTTAATTTTACGGCTATTTTATCTTTATTCGTATTAAATTTAGCTATAAGGCAAAAATACATAAAATAATGCAAATAATTTTATGTTAGCTAAATGTCGCGGTAAATTTTGGATGAGATTTTTGCGCTTGCAATAGCGGCGGAATAGTCGTCAAATTTTACTTGATAGCGGGCGGTTTTATATTCTTTAGATGAGGCTCTTTTTTATCGTGCGTTACCGTTTTTTCAAGCACGTATTTTGGGTAGTTTGTGCCTTTTGAGCCGTTACCGCTAGCAAAAACTAGAGCCGAAAATAAGATCAACAAAGGCAAGGCTAAAATCGCTATTATCCCGACCGTCTTTTTCATTTAAATTTCCTAGTTCGCGCTCAAATTTGCGTTTGAAAGCAACCTGCCCTCGCTTCATTTTGCCGTAAGCGCTCTATTTTTTATTCGTCATTTGATACAAAAAGCTAAAGATTTCGGCGACTGCCTTATAGAGATTTGGCGGGACTTCCTCGTTTAGATCGACCTTGCTTAGAACCTCGATTAGATCGGCATCTTCTTTGATCGGAATGTCGTGAGATTTGGCTAGATTTATGATGTTTTTCGCCACTTCGCCCGAACCCGTCGCCAGCACTTTTGGGGCATTATCTTTTTGACGGTTGTAGCCAAGAGCCACGGCTTTTTTAGTTTTTTGCACTTTTGCCAAATTTACGCCTTTTTATCAAAGCCCATATCAAGCTTATCCAGACCGCCGTAAACGCCGCTAAGACGCAGCTTTGGCATGGTTTTTAGGCTAAAATTCGACACTATCAGCCCCTGCTCGCCGATAGCCCTTTTTAGCTCCTTCGCGCCGCTTAAGATGAGCTCCTTAAACTCCTCTTTTTGCGTCGCGATCGCAAGGTCGATGTATTTGTTTTCGCTAAGCACCATCATGATGTTGATTTGGCCGAAATTTTGAAAATTTAGGTCGATTTGCGCGTAGTGCTTTTGCTTTTTGCCCTGCTTAAACCTGATATTTCCGCCCTCTACGCCCTCCCAGACGTAGGGCAGATAGGTCTGCACGCCGCCTGCGGCCGCGGAGGCTAGCTGGTGCATCTCGATTTGAGCGAGTAGCTTTGAGGCGGCGTCTTTTACGGGGCTAGCATCCGGAGACTTTGACTGCATGTTTAAAAGCGCGCTTTTTACGTCGTTTTGCAGGAGTTTTGCCGTCTCTTCGGCGCTTTTTGGCGTCACTGCGCCAAGCTCGCCGCGAGCTATATTTTGCTGCTTGATTAGCTTGCCGACTTCATCTAAGTTATTTTTTGCTTCAAAGCCCGCTTTATCGGCGATTTGCAAGGCGAAATTTAACTTTCTAGCCGCATTTTGTAGTTTGTCTTGCAGCGTTGCACCCTCGCTTCCTTCCGCGCCGTCTCGGACGATTTTTTGCGCGAAATCGTTAAATTTATCCTGCGAGGCCGCAAGCGCGCCAAGCTCGTCCGTTAGATCTTTTATCGCGCTTTTTAGCTCGGCGAAATTTAAAGCAAAACCCCTGTTTTGACCTAGCTTTTCGCTGTTTAAATTTTGCATTTTTTCGCCCGCGTTTGCCAGCAGCTGCGAGACTTTATTTAGCTCGGCGTTTAGAGTTTTTTCGTTTAGGCTTAGTCCGCTACCGCTCATCGCGTTTGCTTGCTTATCCATAAATTTAGCCGCGTTTTCGAGCTTATCAGCGATCTCAAAAAGCTGTTTAAAAGGCGAGCCCGCTAGCGTATCTTTGGCCGCAGTTTTAGCGTTTTGTAAAATTTGATCAAGCCTCGCAAAGCTCTCGTTCGTGCTTAGGCTATCATCCTTAGCCAAGGCTGAAATTTGCTCCAAAAGCTGCTGATTGGAGAGATTTTTTATGTCGCCGAAGAGCTTATTTATCGCGCTGGGTAGGTTAAATTTGCCGTTTAGCGCGTCTTTTAAATTTGCCTCCAGCATGATGCCCGAGTTTTTTATCTGCTCGTTTAGCGGCGCGTTTTTTAGATCGGCGACGGGTTTTAAAAACTCCTTTAGTTTAAGCGCGAATTCCTTTAGATCGGGCTCATTTTCGGCAAGCGCGACGAGGCTTTTCATATCTTTTGCGAGATTTGGCGAGAGCTGGAGATTTTTAGCCTGCGCGGCCAGCTCTTTGGCCTGCGTAGGGCTTGATTTTAGCTCGTCTAAAAGCTTATTTACGAGCTTGTCTAAATCCTTTACGGCGTTATCTGCGGCTTCGGAGTCTAAATTTTGCGAGGGCGCGGGCTGATTTTTAAAAAGATTTTTGGTTTCGCCCGCCTGACCCGTCTGTCCGGCGTTTGCGCCGCCTACTCCGCCTGTTTTGGGTAGCGCGCCGCCGACTGCGGACTGGGTCGCGATTTGCGAGCCTATAGCGTTATTTACTGATTCCATACGGCTATATCGTCAAATTTGAGATTTTCATTAGCTATTTGCCATCGTGCCGGGGCTGTGCTCAAAGTCGCTTCTGCTTTCAAGCGGAACGGTCTTTTGCGTGAGGCAAAACGCGATGAGAAACGCAAGCAACGCCACGTAAACCCACATAAAGCCGTCAAAGCCTAAAATTTGCATGCTAGCGCCCATTATCACGGACGAAAGAAGCGAGCCGAAAGAGTAACTAAAAAGTACGGCACGCCCTACTTCGATGCCTTGATTTTTATGTTTTAAAACGTCGTTGGCGCGGGCAAGCGATAACGCATAGAGACAAAAGGCTCCCGAGCCTAGAAAAAACGACAAAACATACTGCGCGTAGATAGAGGGCTTAAGCGCCAAAAAGCAAATAGCCGCAAATAGCGACACGCCCGCGCAGCACATTATCGCGGGGCGGCGGCCGAATTTATCCGAAAAACCGCCGATGAGAGAGTGGGCGATAAAGCCGCCCGCCATCGCGACGGTCATAAAAAACGAAACCTCCCTCGCGCCGTATCCTTGCAGCAGGATATAAACGCTAGCCATCGCAAAAAAGCCGTTTATGAGGATGCCCGCCACGATGCTGGTAATGAGCGCCAAAGGCACGAGCGCAAAGACCTTCGGGATCGAGACGCTCTTTTTTTCGGGGATCGGCGGCTCTTTGATGCGGATTAAATTTAAAGGAATACTCGAAAACAAAATAAACGCCGCGCTAAGCAAAAGCACGTGAGAAGTGGATAAATTTAGCGATAGCACGAGGATGCCCAGCCCAAAACATACGTAAAACGTGATCTCGTAAAATGCCAGTACTCGCGAGCGCACTTCGTTTCTAGCGCGCGCGTTGAGCCAGCTTTCGATTATCATCAAGATCGAGTAGTAGCAAAATCCCAAACACCCGCGCAAAAACGCCCAAAAGTAGAGATTTTGGCTAAGGTCGTGAAACATCGCCGCGATACCAAAAAGCGACGCAAATATCCCAAAGCTCCTGATGTGGCCGACTTTTGAGACGATTTTGTGCGAAAATATCGTAGCTATCATAGCTCCAACGAAAAATACCGCGATGACAAATCCCGTCTCTAGCTCGTCCGCGCCCATTTTTTTTAGCTCGACGCCCGCAGAGCTGATGATGAGGCCGTTTCCCACAAACAAAAACGCCATCCCCACAAATAGTGCAAACATCGATCTAATCGTTATTATCGAGCTATTTCTCATTGCTTTTTACTCCATATATCAAAGCGCCCGCGGGCATCGCCGCAAGCGCGATCAAAAACGCGGCGATATCAAGGTTGTCTTGTCTTTTTAGCGCCAAAAATCCAACGACCAAAACCGCATACGCGATCAGCCGAAAAGGCACGAAGGCGGTGAAATAGTTGGGCGAATTTTGCTTTAAATTACGCGCGAAATTTTGCTTTTTTGAGGGCTTGGCTTCGCTATTTTGATTTGATTCGTTTAAATTTGACTCGTTTGCCAGGCTTAAATTTGACCCGCCGCTTTGGCCTGCGTCGTTTAAATTTTGCTCGCCAAATTTAACCCGCTCGTTTTCGTCTTTTAAATTTAGCTGCGCGTCCGTTTTTGCGTAGTCCTCCGAATTTAACGCATCCAAGCATTTAGCGTCTTTGCGGTGCGGGTCATGCCCGTCAAATTTAGCCTCCGCTGGGCGATCAGGAAACTCCTCGTGATTTTCGCCCCACTCGTCTATGTCGTCGTCCGCACAGGCGTCGTAGTCTCGTACGCCGTTTTGCACGCGTTTTTTGTAGGCTCTAAAGGTCGCGGACAGCACCAAAAGCGAGCCCGCAAACGCGACCTGCGAGCTGTAAAACCACGCGCGGCCAAATACCGCAGAGCTTAGCAACAACAAAGCCTCAAACGCGCCGTAAACGGCAATGAGCTTAAAATTCACTCATCGTCCTCGTCGTCGTCTTTCGTGGGTTTAATTTTACTCTCGTCTTTTAGCTGCTCAAGGCTTTTTATCTGCGCGTCGTAGGCCTTTTTGATGTTTAGCGCGGCTGCTGCGATACCGACAGCTACGCCCGCAAACAGCGTCCACGTCCAGCCCGTTTCCTTCATGATCCAGTACCCCGCGCCAGAGCCGATAAGAATCGCTACGACGATAGAGATGCCAAGACTTAGCTGCTCGGCGCCTTTTACGACCTCGCCTAAATTTATCCTAGCCATCAGACAAATCCCCAACTATTTTTTATCTGCTCTTTTATTTTTTCTCGCTCTAGTTTTGCCTCTTTTAGCCGCTCCTCCAGCTCGGCGATCCTGGCTTTTACGCCCTGCATCCTCTCGTGCTCGTCGTGCATCTCGTCCGTGATCTCGTCAAAGCTCTCGTCGGCGGCCTTAACTGCAAAAACTATATCCTCGTCGCTCATCGCCTTGCAAACAAAGCCCGTCTCAAACTGGCTAGGCGCTAGATAAACGCCGCGCTTTAGCATATTTGCGTGAAATTTGGCGTATAAATTCACGTCGCTTTTTAGCGCGTCGTCGTAGTTTTTAACCTCGTTTTGATTAAAGAAAAATCCGAACATCGAGCCTCGCACCGTCGTTTGCAGCTCGATACCGTGCTTTTTAGCGGCCTCGGCAAAGCCTCTCATTAGCAAATTAGCCTTTTTACTTAGCTCGGCGTATAAACCCTCGTCGGCAAAAATTTTACTTAGGCTTGCGATGCCTGCGGCCATAGCTACGGGATTGCCGCTTAGCGTGCCTGCTTGATACACTGCGCCTAGCGGACTTAGGCAGTCCATGATAGCGGCCCGTCCGCCAAACGCTGCCGCCGGGCAACCTCCGCCGATAACTTTACCAAACGTTACTAGATCGGCCTTTATACCGTTAAATTCGAACGATCCGCGCCTGCTCGCGCGAAATCCACTCATAACCTCGTCAAAAATTAACACCGCGCCGTTTTCGTCGCAAAGTCGCCTAAGCCCGCTTAAAAACTCGTTGCTAGCAGGCACTAGCCCCATATTTCCCGCGATAGGCTCGATGATGAGAGCGCCGATTTTGCCCTTATTTGCCTCAAATATCGCTCGCACGCTTTCTAAATCGTTGTAGCGCGCTAGATAGGTGTTTTTTACCACATCGGCAGGCACGCCGCCGCTTGAAGCGTTGCCGTACGTCGTAGCGCCGCTGCCTGCCTTTACCAAAAGCGCGTCGCTATGCCCGTGATAGCAGCCTTCAAATTTTATCAGTCCGTCCTTACCGCTAAAGCCGCGCGCCACGCGTATCGCGCTCATCGTGGCCTCGGTGCCCGAGCTTACGAAGCGCACCTTTTCTACGTTTATAAACTCGTCGCAGATTAGTTTAGCTAGCCTTGTTTCTAAATTTGACGGAGCACCAAAGCTAAGCCCTTTTTTAGCCGTCGCTATCACCGCGCTCTCGATATCCGGGTCGCAGTGTCCAAAGATGAGCGGCCCCCAGCTCTGGATGAAGTCCAGATAGCGATTGCCCTCGATATCGACTAGATACGCGCCCTCGCCGCGATCTACTATAAAAGGCTCGCCGCCGACGCTGCCAAACGCGCGAACGGGCGAATCCACGCCGCCCGGGATATAAATTTTCGCCAGTTCAAAAGCTTCTTTGTTCGTCATTTTTTATCCTTATTAAAATTTATCACGTATTCGTAAAGCAAATTTATCTCTTCGTCGGTTAAAAAGTAGCTGGGCATCATGCTCCTTGCGCCAAGTACGCCTTTTTTAAACGTCTCTAAATCAAGATTATTTATCCTAGGAGCTACCAGTTCCTTTTCCTCTTTTACTTTGGTTTTTTTATTTTCTTCTTTGTATTTTGCGATCACGCTGCCCTCGCCGCCGCTGCCGTGACACTTGTCGCAGCCGATGCCGCGCGGGTTTTGATAGAGCATCTTCGCGTATTCGTTTTTCGTGATAAAATCGCTCGCAAACGCCGCGCCGCAAAGTAGCCCTAAAATCAGCCAAATTTTCATAAATTCTTTCGCTTTTTCGTAAATTTAATCTAAAATTAGCTATCATACAATCTTTGCGATTAAAAAGTAATAAAGGACGAAAATGACGATATTAGACGGCAAAAACGTAAGCGCGCAGGTGAAAGAAAGAGTAAAAAACGAGGCGCTAAATTTGAAAAATCAAGGCATAGAGCCTGCGCTTGCGGTGATACTGGTGGGCGAGGATAAAGCCAGCCAAACCTACGTCGCGGCAAAAGAAAAAGCCTGCATAGCCTGCGAGATAAAAAGCGTGATGCACCGCTTGCCAGAGTCCACGACGCAAAGCGAGCTAATCGCGCTAATAGACGTGCTAAATTTAGACGACGGTATCGACGGCATCCTGGTTCAGCTGCCGCTACCAAAGCATATAGATACGAATAAAATTTTAGAAACCATTAGCCCAGCAAAAGACGTGGACGGCTTTGCCGCGATAAACGTCGGCAAGCTAGCTAGCGGACTTGACGGCTTTGTGCCTTGCACGCCGCTAGGCATAATGGAAATTTTTAAAGCCTACGATATAAACTTAGAAGGCAAAAACGCCGTCGTGATCGGACGTAGCAACATCGTGGGCAAACCTATGGCAAATCTACTGCTAAACGCCAACGCGACCGTAACCGTGACGCATAGCAAAACGCGAAATTTAAAAGAAATTTGCGCAGACGCCGACATCCTAGTAGCGGCTATCGGCAGGGCGGATTTCGTAACGGCGGATATGGTAAAAGAGGGCGCGGTGGTAATCGACGTAGGCATAAACCGCATGGACGACGGCAAGCTAAAAGGCGACGTCAAATTTGACGAAGTAGCTCCAAAATGCTCGTTTATAACGCCCGTTCCCGGAGGCGTAGGCCCGATGACCATCGCGATGCTACTGTCAAACACCATAAAATCGGCCAAAAACCGCGCGAAAAAGGCGTAAATTTTGAAAAAAGCGTTTAATAAATTTTTAGATTTTTCAAACAGCTGGACGGGCACGGTCGTCATCGTCTTGCTCGTGATTTTCTTTGTCGCACAGGCCTTCGTGATACCGTCTGGTTCGATGAAGGACACACTTTTAGTCGGCGATCATCTTTTCGTTAAAAAATTTAGCTACGGCATCTCGACTCCGCGCATTCCGTGGATAGAGGTCAAGATTTTGCCCGATTTCAACGGTAACGGCCATCTCATCGAGGGAGCAAAACCGCAGCGCGGCGATATCGTGGTTTTTCGCTATCCTCACGATGAAAAGATCCACTACGTCAAGCGAAATTTCGCAGTCGGCGGCGATGAAGTGATATTTACGGAAAAAGCGCTATTTTTGCACCCGCACGAGGGCGAGGAGTTTATAAAGGCAAATTTCGACGAAAAAGATATCGTTAAACTAGGCGGCAAACTTTTCGTCAAAGAGCCTTATAAATTCGGCGGCATCCACTACGACGAGAAGGTAAATTTATTTGAACTAGCCGTAAACTACCTAAACGCAAGCAAATTCGCCATGCAACCCGTTATCGTAAACGAGCTACCAAGCGTAGGCAACTATCCGTTTAACGCATTTTATTTTCAGGTTCCCGAAGGCGAGTTTTTCATGATCGGCGATAACCGCGACCACTCAAACGACAGCCGTTTTTGGGGCCCCGTGGCATACAAAAATATCGTCGGCAAGCCTTGGTTTGTATATTTTAGCTGGGACGACGAATACAAAATCAGATGGAACAGAGTCGGCAAGAGCGTGGATTTTATACAAAACTCGCCCGAGCTACTAGACGCCGCCAGAGCAGAAGCTAAAAACGACGGAAACAAGATCGAATGAACCTTGACAGTATCGACTTCGCTCAGGTAGCGATCCTAGTCGCCGTGCTGGTTATCTCCGTCGTCGGGCACGAGATCGCGCACGGATATGCGGCGTTTAAATTCGGCGACTTGACTGCCAAAAATTTGGGGCGGCTCAGCATAAATCCCATAAAACACGTCGATCCGCTAGGCACTATCGTCGTGCCCGCACTCATGTATCTTAGCACCGGAGTGACGTTTGGTTGGGCTAAACCGGTACCTATAAATTTACGCACGGTGCTCTATAACGGCGGCTACAAGGCAGCTATCGTTGTCGCGCTTGCTGGCATCGCATACAACCTAGCTCTTTTTGCGCTAGCGTTTTGCGCGTTTAAATTGATCGGTTTTGATGGCCTTTTTGATAGCTCGGTAGCGCAGTTTGTTTTCATGCTCGCAGCCGTAAATTTAGTCCTAGCCCTCTTTAACCTCTACCCTATCCCGCCTCTTGACGGCTCAAAAGCGCTTGAGTATCTTTTACGCATTTTCGGGCTTCACGGCGCTGCAAACTGGCTAAACGGCATACAAAGATACGGCTTTATCGCGCTAGTTATCATCGTGATCTCGCCGCTAAAAGATTACTTTTTCGAGCCGATACGATATGCCGTTACGATCATGAGGATGTTTTTGTAAACGGCAAATTTTAAAATTTAGCCTAAATTTCGCTCCTAAAGGCTCGCGGCGAAATTTTACTTTAATGCTTTTTTGCTATAATTAAGCATTTTTTAGCTTATGGAAATTTCATGAAAATAGACAAAATTTTTATCGCGAGCGACCACGCGGGCTTTGATTTTAAAGCGCAAATTTGCGAGATTTTAAAAAGCGAAGGTTTTAGCGTATGCGACCTAGGAACGCATAGCAAAGATAGCGTCGATTATCCCGATTTTGCCGAGCTTTTGGCGCAAAATTTGCAGCGCGAAAACGAATACGGCGTGCTAATCTGCGGCACGGGTATCGGCATCAGTATCGCGGCTAACCGCCATGCGCACGTTCGATGCGCGCTTTGTCACGACGTCACCACGGCAAAACTAGCGCGAGAGCACAACGACGCAAACGTGCTAGCCATGGGCGCCAGAACGATCGGCGACGCGGTCGCGGCAGATATGATAAAGGCCTTTTTCGATACCGGATTTGCCGGCGGCAGGCACGAAAGACGCGTGAAAAAGTTAGGAGGCGAGAAATGACCGATTGGCTCATACTTACCGTTTTGATTTGCATTTGTATCTATCTCACCGTTATGGTATTTTACTTTAAAACCTTGCTTAAAAAAGAGCGCACGACGCGCGATTTTATGAAAAATAATCTCCAAGATACCGAAGTCGTCATCCGCAAGTTACAAATCCAGCTCCAGCGCGGCCTGGGCAACATCGATATACTCACCGACGAACTAAACAAAGTCAAAAACGACGCCAACGCCCTTCGCACCAGAAACTCGCAGTACCGCCTGGAAAACGACAAACTCCGCCAGCGCATCCGCGAGCTAGAGGGCAAAATCGAAGCGCTACTATAAATCAAATTTAAAGGCAAAAAATGAAAGAACTAGACAAAGCGGGGAAGGAATTTTTATTAAATTCTATCCGCTGCATAAACGATTTTCCAAAACCGGGCATAGTATTTCGCGACATCACGACGCTGCTAAACAACAAAGAGGCGTTTAATTTTTTAATGGATCATCTAGTTGCCAGATACGAGGGCGCCGATATCGATTTCATCGCGGGCATCGAGTCGCGCGGATTTATATTCGCAGCGGCTTTGGCGGCTAGACTGCGGCTACCTTTCGTGCCGATTAGAAAGCCTAAAAAACTGCCGTATATCACGATCTCGCAAAAATACAGCCTAGAATACGGCGTGGACGAAGTACAAATTCACGTCGATGCATTCGGCGAAAAAGCGGGCGCAAAAGTGCTTTTAATCGACGACCTAATCGCTACGGGAGGCACGGCTAAAGCTAGCGTCGAGCTAATCAATCAAACAAACGCCGTTTGCGTAGAGGCCTGCTTTTTGATCGATTTAAGGGATCTGGGCGGTAGCGCAAATTTACGCTCGCTAACTAAAATTTACAGCATTTTGGAGCTATGATGGAAGAATTTTTTACGAAACTACTTATCGAGTACGGCTACATCATACTTTTCGTCTGGTGCATAATGGAAGGCGAAATGGCGCTCATAATGGCGGGCATCCTCTCTCATCAAACGCATATGCATATCGCGCCGGCTATCTTCGTAGCAGGCCTGGGCGGCTTTGTCGGCGATCAAATTTACTTTTATCTAGGCCGCTACAACAAAAAATATATCGCAAAAAAGCTTCATACCCAGCGCCGAAAATTCGCCATCGCGCACATAATGCTGAAAAAATACGGCTGGCCGATCATCTTTATCCAGCGCTATATGTACGGCTTTCGCGTCATCATACCGATGACCATAGGCCTAACAGGATACAGCGCGAAAAAATACGCGCTCATAAACCTAATAAGCGCGTGGTGCTGGGCCGCGATCACGATAATCCCCGCGTGGGTTTTGGGCGAGCACATACTTGAAATTTTACACAAAGCAAAAGAGCACTGGTATGTCGCAGTGCCGGTAGTAGCGATATTTTTGGGCACTTTGCTCTACGGTTTTAAGCGCATAGAAAATAAAATTTTAAACGAAAGGAAACATAGAGGTGCAATTTCAAATAGTAAATAAAAATTTAGACGAAATCAAGGCCGATTTGGAGCTGATTTTCGTCGTAGACAAAAACCTAAAACATAAATTTATAAAAGACGAAAAGGCGTTTAAATTCGCCAACTATAAAGGCGAGAGCGTCTTGCTTTTGCTAGAAAGCGGTAGGGTTTACGTCCCGCTAAATAAGCTTTGCTACGACGAGCTTCGCATAGCCGCGGCAAAAGCCTATAACGCCGTAAAATCGCTAAACGTCAAAAGCCTAAAACTAGCTTCATACGTCGCAGGCTGCCAAAAAATGAGCTTTCAAGCTCTAACCGAAGGCTTTTTGCTGGGCGCTTACGAATTTAACAAATACAAAGAAAAAAAAGAAAAATACGCGCTAAAAGAGATTATTTTTAGCAGCGAGGAATTTAGCGGCGAGGTCGTCCGCGAAAACGACGCAAAGGACGGCTTTGCTCACGGCGAGATAATCGCCTCTGCGACAAATTTCACCAAAGATATCGTAAACGAAATACCTGAAATTTACACCCCGCAAAAGATGGCCGAAGAGGCGCAAAATTTAGCCAAAAACTATCCAAATTTAAGCTGCAAAATTTACGACGAGAAATTCCTCGAAAAAGAAAAGATGAACGCATTTTTAGCGGTAAACAGAGCCAGCGTCCATCCGCCTCGCCTCATCCACCTCATCTACAAACCAAAAGGCGCCAAAAAACGCGTAATCTTCGTCGGCAAGGGGCTAACATACGATAGCGGCGGACTTAGCTTAAAGCCGGCTGATTATATGCTAACTATGAAAGCCGACAAAAGCGGCGCAGCTGCGGCAATGGGTATAATTAAAGGCGCGGCGGAGCTAAATTTGCCGTTTGAGATTCACGCGATTTTAGGCGCGACCGAAAATATGATCGGCGGCAACGCCTATAAACCCGACGACGTGCTGATCTCTCGCAGCGGCGTTAGCATCGAGGTGCGAAACACCGACGCAGAGGGCCGTTTGGTGCTCGCAGACTGCCTTAGCTACGCGCAGGATTTTAAGCCCGATATCCTCATCGACATGGCGACGCTAACTGGCGCTTGCGTGGTCGGACTTGGCGAATACACGAGCGGCATAATGGGCAACAACGAGGAGCTAAAGGCGGAATTTAAAGCAAAAGCGGCAAAGAGCGGCGAGCTAAATACGATTTTGGAGTTTAACCCACACTTGCGCGAGCTAATCAAAAGCCAGATCGCAGACGTCAGCAACACGGCGTCTAGTCGCTACGGCGGCGCGATTACGGCGGGCATCTTCCTAGATAAATTTATAAAAGACGAATTTAAAGACAAGTGGATACATCAAGATATCGCAGGCCCCGCATACACCGAAAAAGCTTGGGGATATAACCAAGCGGGCGCGACGGGAGCGGGCGTGCGAATGAATCTTTATTATCTATGCGCTATGGCAAAGGAGCTGTAATGGGACTAGCAGTAGGTATCGTAGGCTTACCAAACGTCGGCAAATCAACCACGTTTAACGCGCTAACGAAAGCGCAAAACGCCGAAAGCGCGAACTATCCGTTCTGCACGATCGAGCCCAATAAAGCCGTCGTGCCGGTGCCAGATAAGCGCCTAGGCGAGCTAGCCAAAATCGTAAATCCAAACAAAATCCAATACTCCACGATCGAATTCGTCGATATCGCGGGGCTCGTAAAGGGCGCAAGCGCGGGCGAAGGTCTGGGAAATAAATTTCTCTCAAATATCCGTGAAACAGAAGTGATACTGCACATCGTGCGCTGCTTTGAGGACGAAAACATCACGCACGTAGAAGGCGGCGTCGATCCCGTGCGAGACGTCGAGATCATAGAAACCGAGCTTATCCTCGCCGACATCGAGCAGCTAAACAAAAAAATTGAGCGCCTAACCCGCGAAGCTAAAGCAAACGCAAAAGGCGCGAAAGAGGCGCTAGAGACGGCAAATGCGCTGCTAGCTCACCTAAATGAGGGCAAAAGCGCGAGCAGCTTCGGATGCAAGGACGAGGAAGCGTTTATAAATTTAAACAAAGAGCTAAGACTACTCAGCGCAAAAGAGGTCGTCTACGGCGCAAACGTCGATGAGGACGGCATCTCAGAGGATAACGAATACGTGCAGGCGCTCCGCGAGTTTGCCGCACGCTCGGGACACGAGGTTATCAAGCTTTGCGCCAAGATCGAAGAGGAGCTAGTAGGCCTTAGCGACGAAGAAGCGCACGAGTTTTTAAGCTCGCTAGGCACGAACGAGAGCGGCCTGGAAAAGATCATCAAAACGGCGTTTGCGAAGCTAAATTTGATAAGTTATTTTACCGCGGGCGTCGTAGAGGTGCGAGCATGGACGATCGTAAAAGGCTGGAAAGCGCCAAAAGCCGCCAGCGTCATCCACAACGACTTTGAGCGAGGATTTATCAGAGCCGAGGTCATCGGCTACGAGGACTACGTCGCGTGCGGCGGCGAAAACCCGGCCAAAGAGGCAGGCAAAATGCGCCTAGAGGGCAAGGACTACGTCGTTCAAGACGGCGACGTGATGCATTTTAGATTTAACGTTTAAGCGCAAATCGGTCAAATTTGGCTTTGCTAGCCGAGCGGTTTTTGGCTAAATTTGACCGCCCCCCCTTTCTTGCCGCGCAGCTTACGAGTCTAAGCGCGGGCAAGATAAATTTTTGCATCGGCATCTTGGCTACTCTAGTAACCGCGCCATAAAATTTTAGTCTTTAAAAGCGCGGTTAAATTTAGCTCGGCGCGGTTTTGCCGCTCAAATTTGGCTCGTGCTAAATTTAAGGAAAAATTTGAAAAAGATCATAGCCGTTTGCGTAACTGTATCAAATTTACTCCGTACACAAATAATATTCAAGGACACCAAGATTGCGTAGTTTTAGCGCATCGTCGCACTACTTAGGCAGCGCGCCCAGATGTTACGACCTATCGACAGCAGTATGCAAACTCTACAAAGAAGAAAAATAGGTTAAATTTGAGAAAAATAAAGCTAGTAAAATTTAAATAAAACAGCTCTTGCTACTGCTTTTTGCGCCAAATTTCGCCCTCGCAAATTTGACGGACGAAGCTCAAACCATGTGCGACGCGCTCGATAAACAAACGGCGGCAAAATTTTGGCAAAAAGCGCGCGGATGCGTAAGGATTGGGTTTTTATACCAAAGCGGCAGAGGCGTAAAGCAAGATGACGAAAAAGCCGGCAAATTTTACCAAAAAGCCTGCGACGCGGACGAGTTATCAGGCTGCGATAGCCTAGCCTCGCTCCATCAAAACAGCGGCGAACACGCCAAAGCCGCCGCGATTTTTAAGCAAGCCTGCGAAAAAGGATTTGGTTTAAGCTGCTATAATCTAGCTCAAATTTACGAAGCGGGCAGCGGCGTCGCACCAGATGAAAGCAAGGCGCTAGACCTCTACGTAAAGGCCTGCGAGCGCGGTTACGCGGTAGTTTGCTACTATCTAGGCGGCATGTACGCGGACGGCTGGGCGAGCGAAAACGACGAAGCCGCAAAAAACTCAAAAAACGCGCTCAAATTTTACTCGCTTGGCTGCGAAGGCAAAATTTACGAAGCGTGCGAGGCTTTGGGCAGGCTTTACGAGGACGGCAAGGCGGGTTTTGCGCAGGATATCAAAGCCGCTGGATCCTACTACGACAAGGCCTGCGCCGCAAATGCCTACAAATGCGAGGGTAGCCAGCGTCTAGACGAGCTACAGGGCGGCTGGACGCAGTATCAAAGCGGGCAGTTTGAGGCGGCCTACGAGCTAGGCAAAAGCTCTGCGACGCAGGCGTAGCAAACGGCTGCGTGGCGCTAGGAGAGCTCTACGCAAAGGGGCTTGGCGGAGCGCGGCAAGATAGCAAGCAGGCAGTCAAATTTCGCGAGAAGGCCTGCGAAGGCGGATTTGGAGCTTCTTGCGCCAAGCTTAGCAGATGCTATCTCAGGGACGCAGCGTAAAAAAGGACGTTCCGCGCGCACTGGAGCTTTTTGAAAAGGCCTGCTTGCTTTGGCGGCTAGATGCTTGCGAGAGCCTAGCGGATGCGCATTTTGAGGGTGCGGATGCGCCGCAAGATATAGCAAAAGCCTTTAATTTTTACGGGATCGCCTGCCACAACGGACTAAAACCGGTCTGCACGAACCTGGGCGCGATCTATGAAAGAGGCGTAGGCGAAGCGATAAAAGCGGACGAAAACGAGGCTGATAGCCTTTTTCGCGAGGCTTGCGAAAAGGACGACGCGCGCGGGTGTCTAAATCTAGCGCGCCGTCTTGAGAGCAGCGATAAAAAGCAAGCCGCCGCACTACGCCAAAAGGCGCAAAAGCTGCACGAAAAAGAGTGCGAGGCGGGGCTAGCAAAAAAGCGTATGGAGTTTAAAAAATCAACTAATAAAGGAGAAAAACATGAGTTTTAAAAGAGTTTCGCTTGCCGCCGTGGCGGCCGTTTGTTTATTTTTAGGCGGTTGCACCCAGCCTAGAACTACGCAGATAGAGCTGCCAAAAAGCGCGCTAGATAGCGTAAATCTACCAAACGAGGTAGCCATAGACGGCGAAAAATTCGTCTTAAAGCAAAAAAACGCAAGAACGGCGGAATTTTATCTACCAAATGAAAAAGTAGGCTTTAAATGGAGCAAGCTAGTAAGCGTCACCGTCGATGAAAACGCCGATATCAACGAATACCAAAGAGCCTTTATAACCGCGCTAAAAAGCGGGCAGTTCGGCAAAGCCGAGTATGATTTCAAGTCTATAAACGATAAAGAGTATCAAGCTTACACGATCTACTATCCGATCGCGGGCAACCCCGATTTTGACAACTACGAGATCAATCTAATCAACGTCAAGAGCCTTAACTGCGGGCTTAGAGTCACGCACTACGCGCTAAAGTTCCTAAATATCGCCGATAGAAGTAAATTTCACACGCTAATCAAGCAAAAAATGCCGATATTTTTAGCGCAAATGCCGCAGGTCGAGTGTAAATAAATTTACTTTCGGGCGTTATTTTAGCCGCCGCTAAATTTAGCGCCCTCTTTGCGGGCTTCAAATTTGACCCAAAAACCGCGACAAATTTGACGCTTTGCTTGTATGGGCGGCTAAATTTGACGAACGTAACGGCTGCAAATTTAACGCCGCTTGGTTTTAGGCGGTAAATTTACGCTTCACGCCTGCTTAAACGTTAGATAAAACCACCCAAAGGAAAAACATGGAAAACGGCGGACTGGCTGTGTGTTTCGGAGAAAATTTAGCGCAAATTTTATCGCAAAAGATAAAGGCGGTTTATCCCAAATTTGACGCGCAGAGCTACTGCCGGCAAATCGCAAAGAGCACGCCGAGTCTCGGTTATTCGCAAAGGATTTTGGCGCACGCAAACGCGCTAAATGAGCTTTGGCCGCCGGATTTTAAGCGCGCGGCGGAGATTTTGGTCGCGATTTTAGGCGAGGAAAATCCGAACGAAACGGGCATGTTTAAGCACTTTTACTGGACTTTGCCGCTGGCAAAATACGTCGAAATTTACGGTCTAGACGACTTTGAAACCTCGATGAACGCGATTGGGGAAATCACAAAGCGCGGTACAGGCGAGTATGCGGTGCGCGCCTTTATCAAAAAATATCCGCAAGACTCGCTAAAAACCATGACGCAGTGGGCGCGCTCGTCAAATTTTCACCTGCGTAGGCTAGCGTCCGAGGGCCTGCGACCAAAGCTGCCGTGGGCTAGTAAACTGGAGATTTTCATTAACGATCCAAGCCCCGTTTTTGCGGTGCTGGAGATACTTAAAGAGGACGAGGTGCGCTTCGTACAGCGCTCGGTCGCAAACAACGTCGCGGACTATCTAAAGGTAAATTTCGCCGCCGCAAAAGAGCTGCTAGTGCGCTGGCAAAGCTCGCAAAACAAAAACACGCAGCAAATCATCCGCCACGCGACGAGGAAGATAAAAATTTAGTCTTGGCGCAGATACGCAAGCTAGCGGGCGGTTAAATTTGAGCTTTAAGTTTTTATAAAATTCAAGAAACAAACGCGCTTGACGTAATGCGCAAAAAGTAGATGCAAGTTTAATGGCCACTGCGCCGAAATATAAGATCAAATTTACAACCGCCGCCCGAGATCAAATTTAACCCCAACCGCGTAACCATACGCAAATTTTACAAGCTGCCGTGCTTAAATTTAAAGCTAGGCACCCAAATTTAGCAGGGAAAACCGCGCAGCATAAAAACGGGTCGGCAAGCAGGCATCGCAAGCGGCCGAGCCTAAAACCAAATCTATCCCGCAAAAATCCTAAACGCTATCCAAACCGCCAAAGCACCGATCAAAACACCGCCCGCAAATGCTGAAGCGACGTAGATTTTCTGCTTTTTTCTGATCTGCTCGAATTTCTTTTCGTGATGCTTTTTCACGCCCTCGAAGGTCAAATTTAAGATCTTTTCGTTCGTTTGATTTAGCGCATCGGCAAAGCTCTTTATCTGCTCGTCGTTGATATATCGCATAGTCTTGCGCGTCGCGTTGGCCAGGCGCTCGTAGTCCTCGCTATTTTCCCAGAGCTCGACCACCGTGTCGTTTTCGATGCGCTCTTTTAGCTCCAGCGTCTCTTTTAGCTCGTTTTGTTCGACTAGCTGCGTTCCCATTGCGCCTCCTTAGTTGATAGTTCCTATTTTGTCGCCGTATTTTAGCTTTTGCTCGGCTACTAGATCAAATTTGACCGCGCCCTGCTCGCTAAGTATGAGGATCGTAGAGCCTAGCTCAAACATCCCCAGCTGCTCGCCCTTTTTCGCGCTTAAATTTTCGTATTCGTAGAGTGCAACGTTACCGGCGCAGGCGTTAGTCTGTATGCGCGCGTCAAAGTCAAATTTCATCTTGCCCACGTTTAGCGCGCCGACAAAGACCAGCCACATCTTTTTGCCGCTTGCAAGCTCGCATTTTAGCACCACGCGCTCGTTTTTGGCGTATAGATTAGGTACCTTTAGCAGCGCGCTAACAGCCACGCTATATAGCTCGCCCGGCACGTATAGCGCGGATAATATCCTCATATCGCAAGGCGCGTGATAGCGGTGGTAGTCGCGCGGGCTCAGGTAGATATTTACGTACTCTAGCTCGGCGTCTCGCTCCCTACTCTCCATACTATCGCCCAGGAGCTCTGCGATACCGTACTCGTGGCCCTTGACGCTGATCGCCTTTAGCTCCTTGCTAACTCCGCGCTCTAGGCACGTGCCGTCGCTAGGACTGATGAAAGCCTGCGGCGAAACGTCGAAATTTCGCGGACGCTGTAGCTCGCGGGTAAAAAGCGCCGTGAGGCTCTCGTACTCCTTTGGCTCTTTAAACTCGCTCATGTCGATTTTAAAGCCGCTTACGTATTTTTCATTGATAAAAGTTTGCAAAAATCTCGGAAATTTAACCGCCGCCACAAACCCGAATATCCTAGAAATAAGTCCCCTCATACAACTCCTTTTAGTCTTAATAACGAAATCTCGCTAGGCGCCATCACGCGCACCGGCGGTCCCCAAAACCCGGCGCCTCGGCTAACGTAAATTTGCGTATTTTTGTTCGCGCGGTATAGCCCGGCGACGTATTTTTGATCCAGCTTTACCAGCAGCGAAAACGGAAAAATCTGTCCGCCGTGCGTGTGTCCGCTCACGACCAAATCCACGGGCGCGCTTTCGTCCATGTATTTTAAAAATTTAGGCTGATGAGCGAGCAAAACGGTTGGCAAATTTACGTCGCGACCATCCAGAGCCGCGACCAGATCGGGCCCGTACGCTTTAAATCTTAAACCGATGATATCATAAACGCCGGCTAAATTTACTCCGCCGACTCGCGCGTTTTCGTTGCCTAAAATTTTAAAATTCGTCGTCTCGCGGATAACTTTTATCGTGCCGTCGATGCCGTTATAGTACTCGTGGTTGCCCGGCACGTAAAAGGTGCCGTATTTGCTCTTTAGCTCGTTAAATGGCGCGATAAACTCGGCCAAACGGTGTGGCTTCACGTCTGCGATATCGCCCACGATCGCGACCGCGTCGGCGTCCAGCTCGTTTACGCGTCTAGTTATCGCCCGCGCAAAGTCCGCCCCCAAAAAATCGCCCAGATGAATATCCGTTAAAACCGCGATCTTTAGCTCGCCATTTAGCCCCTTTAGCTCGATATCTTGGGCTTTTACTTCGGGCAATTTTACGGCGTTAAAGATGCCTCTAAAAAAGTAGCTAAACGCCAAAATAAGTATCGTGACGTCAAGATATAGGCGCAAAAATTTACGCCTGCTCTCGCTAAACGCGCGCTTGGTTACGGGACGGGCGGCAAAGGCTACGACGTTCGTAAAAAGCACGAACGAAAAGATAATAAACGTCAGCGCCAGCATCAGCGAACAGGCAATGCGAAGGCTAGGTCCCAAAAAGTTAAACCGCAGCGAAAAAGCAAGCGCGACGCCGCCCATAGCAAGCGTCAGGAAAAACAGCCCAAGCGCCCTTTTATGCGCGGCAAGCGGCCTGAGCGCGGCATCCGCAAAAAGCCCGCGGTAAGAAACGTAATTCATAAAAATAATGACTAAAGACGATAAAACATAAAACATTTCGTAAATTTAGCTAAAATTATTAAATATCTAACCACTGCGCGCGGTAAATTTTAGGAAATTTAAACGCGGAGGCAAAGCGTGCGCTAGAAACGTCTTTTTTACGCGGCGATATTAGTGCGGGCGGAGGGTAAATTTGATAGCTTGTTTGAACAAATTTAGCGCTTAGCGCCGCATTGATTTACGACGCCGAAATATAAATTTGATTTTACAGGCTGCTTAAAACGCATTTTAGCAGGCATGAAATAATCCAAATTTTATCGCCGCGTTTATTTTTGCGCTCGGCATGATCCGCACCTCTACAAAGCTACCGAGATTTTGCCTATTCTTCGCCCGCATCCTCCGTTCGCACGATGAGGCTCTTTGGCAGACTAAATTTCTCGATCACCTCGCACTCTTTGGCTCTCATCTCGCCAGCGTCGTTTTCGTGGTCAAAACCTAGCACGTGAAGCAGCCCGTGCGTGAAAAGTAACGCCGTCTCGTCATCCTCGCTGTGCCCTAGCTCGGCAGCTTTGGCGGCGACTAGCTCGGTGTTTATCACGATACAGCCAAGCGGCGCGTGCAGCTGCATCTCAAGCGGGAAACTCAGCACGTCCGTAGTCTCGTAGATGCCGCGCTGGCGGACGTTTATCTCCTTCATCTCCTCGGCGTCAACAAAGCTTAGCTCCACCTCGCCCGCGGTCAAATAGTCGCAAATTTGATCCAAAATCCTAGGATAATCGTCCTCGCAAAGTATCATTTTTGGCTTTCCTTTAGTAAAATTTGAGTATGATTTTAGCGAAAATTTTGGTTGATTTTAATAAAACTAGCTTTTGTTTGTTAAGAGGGAAGGGGCTTGAATTACGAAGTCGCTCCCTTCCCCCTTAACGATCCCCCAACCCCTACGACGTGAGAGGTGGCGACACGGCTTTGCTGGCGCAAAGCGTCGCAGGTTTTGTAAATTTTGATGGAGGCAAATTTGACATTTTCAAGGTGCGGGTCTCGGTGAGTAAAATTTAAAGCTAGAATTTACAAATTTGACTCCAAAATTTAACGTAAAACGCGAAGCATTTTTACGTTTAGACGAGACAGATTTAAATTTTACGATGGAGCTACCTAGTCGGTAGTGACCGAGTAAAATTTAAATCCAACGAAGTATAAACCAAAAAGACGAGCAAGCAAGAAAAGGATAAAAATGGTAAAGAAAGCAGTTTGCATAATGAGCGGCGGCATGGACAGCACGCTGTGCGCCGTCCTCGCCAAACGCGCAGGCTACGAGATTATCGCGCTGCATTTTGACTACGGACAGCGCACGATGAAGCGCGAAAAGCTGGCGTTTGAGCAGATCTGCGAGCGTATCGGCGCGCTAAAAAAAGTAAATTTAGACGCTAGTTTCATAGCAAACATCGGCGGCAACGCGCTAACGGACGAGAGCCTAGCCATCCGCAAGGACGGCGCCAAGCCCGACGCCCCTAGCACCTACGTGCCGTTTCGCAACGGCATCTTTATCTCTATCGCCGCCGCGCTAGCCGAAAAAGAAGGCGCGCAGGCGCTATATATCGGCATCGTCGAGGAGGACGGCTCGGGCTACCCCGACTGCACGGCGGATTTTATCGGCAAGATAGAAAGCGCCGTAAATGCCGGCACTTCAAAGGACTTTAGCCTGCGAATCGTCACTCCGCTAGTAAATTTAAGCAAAGCTGACATCGTGCAAAAGTCGCTTGAAGAGGGCTCGCCGCTGGAGCTAACCTGGAGCTGCTACGAGCGCGAGGACGAGGCCTGCGGCGAATGCGACAGCTGCCGCCTAAGACTGCGAGGATTTGAGCTGGCGGGCGAAAAAGATAGGATAAAATACGTAAATTTGAAGTAAAATTTCTAAAAATCGGAGTGAGCCCGTCCGCAAATTTAGCGCAAAATAAATTTATCCGCCAAAATGCTACGACCGCCCTACCGCCGTTTTTGTTCGGTAAATTTGATCGCGACGGCGGTTTTACTGATTTTAGACGGTAAATATTTGCAATATCTGCTTTTAATAACGAAAAATAAAAACGCCTACTTTAAATACTCTCGCATCTGCACCCGCTACGCCAACCGACTGCGCAAAGCGACCGCGGCACGCCTCGCAATAGAAGCACTATTTAGACGCTTTACTTAAAAACTCGCAGGGCAAGTTCTACCGATTTACGCATTTTTCCGTCAAATTTATCGGTAAATTTGCGACTAGTAAGCAAATGGTTTTAAGGATTAGATCAAATTTGCGGCAGATAAAGGCGAAAATACGCGCTAAATTTGAGATTATTATAAAATTTCGCCGAACAAATCAGGCTCGGGCGCGGCCAAATTTAGCATCGCCTCAAGCTCCTCTTTTTGGCATTTAACGAGAGCGTAGTGAAAATTTGAAAGATTTTTCAGCTCGGCAAGCTCCTTAAATCTCATCGTAGCCGCCGCGCTTCCCGCAAAATCCTCCGGCACGCAAATCTCGATACCGCCGCTAAAATTTCGCGCCAGAAACGCCGCCTCCATATCAAAAAGCTCGCCGTCGCTCTCTGCGATAAAGGCCTGAGAGCTCGCGCCAAAAGGCACGACGCGAAAATTTTTATTTATAAAAATAGGCTCAAAGTGCCCCAAATTTCGCGTGTCGCCGAGCTTAAAAGAAAAGCCCGCGCGGATCAGATACCTCAAAAGCCCGCAAAGATAGTGAGTAAAAACTTTAGGGAAATTTAAGTTTGGATAATAAACGCCCTCACAAACGACACTAGAGGCAAACAGCGAGCCGCCCTGCGCGCAAACCGCGTCTAGGCCGCTAAAAACGGTGTCGTAAAGCGGCGCGATCTTGGATAAAATTTTAAGATCGTCCGTAAAAAATAGATCCCCCGCGCCCGCTTTCATTATCTTTATAAAAAGTCGCGTCACATCCTCAGGCAGCAAGCTGGCTGCGTTACCTTCGGCGTTTTTGCCTAGGCTCATACGCGCGAGCAAGGCCTTTTGCACGGGATTAACGGAGCAAAATTTGAGATTTTTGTAGCTAGCCTCAAAGCGCATCAACCGCATAAGCGCGGCGCTTAGGCTATCGACCTTGATAAAAGCGACTTCAGGATCGATAACCTCGCATCTTTGCTCGACGAGCACGGCATAGGCGCCGTTTGCGACGGCTGCGGCTATCTCGTCCGCGCCCGCGCCAAGCCCGATGTAGGCGTAGCCTTGGCGTACGTTTTTACTCTCAAACGCAAAGCCCTCCACGGCGCTGACGCTCGGTTTATTTAGCGCTTCGCCGTTGATGAGGCGCCTTAGGTTTTCGATATTCACGCCGTTTTAGCCTACTTCTGATCCGTTTTTGACCGCAGCCATCGGCGCGATGAGGCACAGCGATCCGTCCTCTGCGCTAAGGATCATGCCCTCTGATATATGGCCGAAAATTTTAGCGGGCTTTAGGTTTGTCAGCACGCAGACCTGCTTGCCGACGAGACCCTCAGGAGCGTAAAATTTGGCAATCCCCGATAAAATTTGACGCGGCTGCTCTTCGCCAAGATCAATCTTAAATTTAAGCAACTTCTCGCTACCTTCGATACTTGAGCACTCAAGCACGGTGCCTACTTTTATGACGCATTTTTTAAAGTCGTCGATTTTTATTTTCGCGTCCAATTTTTCTTGCAGCGCGGCGGCGGTTTTAGCCGGTTCGCTTACGCTTGGCACCACGGTCACCATTAGCTCTTTTTCTATTTTTGGGAAAAGCGGCTGCGTTTTTTGCGCTTTAAAACCCAAAATTTCGTTGTTTAATATGATTTTTTCGTAAGTCGCCGTCGAGATCTCAAAGCCTAGCGTCTGCGCGATCTTTTCGCAGGTTCTTGGCATCGCGGGGCTTAACAAGACGGCCACGCGAGCCAGCAGGTTAGCGCATAGCGATACGAGCGCGTTTGCTTCGTCTTTTTTGCCGTTTTTTATTAGATTCCACGGCTCAAATTTAGCTATGCTAGCATTTGCAAGCGTTAGCGCCTTAAAGAGCTCCTCGAGGTAGCGGTTCGTGGCAAAACTCTCTAAATTTTTAATAGCGTTTTGCAGATATTCGTTACCGCTATATAAAACTTCGCCGTAAAATTTGCGTAAATTTTCGCCCTTTATCTCAAAGTCCGAGTACTTTTCGCTCATACCGACTATACGGCTCAAAAGATTGCCCAGATCGTTGCTAAGCTCGGAGTTTATGCGCTCGATCATCGCCTTTTGCGAGAAGTCTCCGTCTTGTCCAAACGGCACTTCGCGTAGCATAAAGTAGCGGAAATTTTCTAGCCCGTACGCGTCTGCGACCTCGCTTGGATTTATAACGTTGCCTTTACTTTTGCTCATCTTTTCGCCGTCTCTCGTCCACCAGCCGTGAGCCGCGATGCAGTGAGGCAGCGGCAGATCAAGGCTCATCAAAAACGCCGGCCAGTACACCGCGTGAAAGCGCAAAATGTCCTTACCTACGACATGCGTGGCGCCCTTCCAGTAGCGCATCTTATCATCGCCGCGCGTGTAGCCTAGAGTGCTAAGGTAGTTTATGAGCGCATCCAGCCAGACGTACATCACGTGCTTTGGCTCGTTTAGGCTAGCAGGCAGCTTCACGCCCCACTCAAAGCTCGTGCGCGTGATCGAGAGGTCGCGCAGGCCGCCTTTTACGAAGCTAACGACCTCGTTTTTCTTGCCGCGCGGTACGATGCAGTCCTCGTTCTCCTCGTACCATTTTAGCAGCGCGTCTTGGTATTTTGAAAGTTTGAAAAAATAGCTTTCTTCTTTCACCAAATTCGTCGGCCTACCGCAGTCAGGACACCTCTCGTCCTCTAAAAGCTGCGTCTGCGTAAAAAAGCTCTCGCAGCTAACGCAGTAGTATCCCTCGTATTCGCCCTTGTAGATGTCGCCTTTTTGATACATTTTAAGAAATGCGTTTTGCGCCGTGAGCTTATGATAGTCGTCGGTCGTGCGGATAAAATGATCGTAGCTGATCTCAAATTTATCCCACAACTCCCTAAATTTCGCGCTTATCTCATCGGCGTAGGCTTGCGGCGTGTAGCCCTTTTTTGCGGCGGCTTGTTCGATCTTTTGCCCGTGCTCGTCGGTGCCGGTCATAAAGTACGTATCGTCGCCCTTTAGCCTCGCAAATCTCGCTATGGTATCTGCTATCACGGTAGTGTATGCGTGTCCGATGTGCGGCACGTCGTTTACGTAATAAATCGGAGTCGTAATATAAGTCGTGTTCATATCTTTCCTTTTTAAATTTAAAAATCAAATCCGCCGCCGTCGCCTTTGGACATCGAGCTATATACGGCATCTACGTAGTTTTTGCGGGTTTTGCACTCAAACATCGCCTCGCAGGCAAAGCACGAGCTTAGCCCTTTTTCGCGCTGACAGGCTTGCAAAATTTCTCTTTGGCGATCGAGCTCCAGCTCAAATTCGTCCTTTTGAGCTACGTCATGCTCTACGACATGCTCGCTCATTTCGCGCTTCCGTAAAATTTATGCAGTAAATTTATCTCGTCTTTAGAGCCGAAAAAACAAGGCGTGGTTTGATGGATTTTTTCCACTTTCATATCAAAAAGCGTTGCCGAATATCCGTCGCTAGTCGCGCCGCCCGCGCGCTCGTAGATGAAGGCAAACGGCAGCACCTCAAACAGCGCTCTTAGCTTGCCGTTTGGCGCATCCGTCGTGGCAGGATAGCTAAAAAGCCCGCCGCCTTTTAGTAAAATTTGATGCAAGTCGCTCACCATGGCGCCCGAATATCTGAGGCGATACCCCTGTAAAAAGAGCTCGCGGATAAATTTAGCGTGAGTTTCGCTCCAGCCTTTTTGCGTAGCGCCGGTGGCGTTTAGTTTGCCTTTTTGAGCTAGAGCGAGGTATCTGATAAACCTAAACTCGCCGTCTTTATCCAAGCGAAAAAACGCCGGCGCGGTTCTATCCGTACAAAGCACGAGCTCTAGGCGCGGGCCGTAAACGACGTAGGCGGCGGCTTTTAGATTTTGCGGAGTTAGCTCGTTTTCGTAAATGCCGAAAATCGAGCCGATAGAAAAATTTACGTCCACTAGGCTAGAGCCGTCTAACGGATCGTAGGCGACGATAAATTTCGCGCCATCGTTTAGCGCCAGCATATCCTCTTTTTCTTCGCTAACGAGCGCTTTTACGCAGGCTAAATTTGTAAACTCGGCCGTGATGATTTCGTCGCTTTTAACGTCTAGTTTTAGCTGCGTGTCGCCCGTGGCGTTAGCATGATCGGTGTAGCCTAGATCGGCGTATTTTATCTCTTCGCCGATTTTTACGGCGATCTTTTTAATCGTTTCAAAAATTTCGTTCATTTTAAAACCTTTGCATTTTTTAGTATCCACTCGCAGATAGCCTGCGTATCGTCTAGATCGAAGTTTGGTTTATCGATCTCGTAGTCTTTTTTATAGCTTGCGATCGCGTTTGAAAAGCTAAGATAATCCTCGTTTATCTCGTCCTTAAACACGCTGATACGCGGCAGCGGCAGGGTCTTTAGCCCCTCTACCAGCAGCAAATCAAACTCTCCCGCCATCGCTACGACGTCCTCCACGCTCTTGCTCTCCTGCGAAAAAAAAGTCGTGCGCGTCGGACTCATGACCGCTACCTCGGCGCCTATTTGGCTAAATTTATAGCTATCCTTGCCCTCGACGTCAAATCTCGCCTTGTCGCCCGGATCATGCTTGATGATCACGACTTTTAGCCCGTCATCGATAAATTTTTTGGCGACTTTCAAAATAAGCGTGGTTTTACCGCTATTTGAAGGCCCCGAAAAAGCCATTGCCGCTTTCTTCATTTTTCTCCGAATTTTCAAAATTTACGCCGATTATAGCAAATTTAGGCTTTTTAAAAGCAAAATTTATCTAAAATAGCACCAAATTTAAAGAGGTTTTAAAATGAAAAAGAGCGTATTTTTCTTAAGTTTTATTTTGGCGCTAGTCGGTTGCGCGGATAAAAAGTATATCCACGAACCGCTAAAAAACGAGCTTTTGGCCTACACGAGCAAGTCTGAGATCATAGATAAAAAGACTAACATCCTAATCGTTGCGACCTATCTAAATCCGATCTATAGCGAGCTAATCGATGAGCAAAAAAGAGAGAAATTCGTCGTGGCCGTACATCCCAAAGAGGTTAAAATTTTAGAGGAGAGCTTTGCGGCAAACGGTTTGCAGCAAGGCATCCTAGTTAGACGCCTAGCCGCAAACGATCCGCTTTTAGAAAAAGTTAGCTTTGAGGTTCCGTGGGCGCAGTATTTCGAGGTCAGCACCCCAGAGATTAAAAGCGATAAAATCAACCTTACTTTCGAAATTTATCCGTCAAAGAAGGCGTCTTTAAGCTTTCAAAAAGTGTCGAAATCGATGTACTGGAACGGAGAAGCCTTAGGTAAATAACATAGTTAGCAAGTACCTTTTTGCCGTAGTCGCGACTCTCGGCAAAAGGTACGAGCTCCATAGATAAAAACGGCTCATACTCGCCCTCGTTAAAAAGGTCGCCTCGCTGAAGCATTTTCTTAGTAAAGCCGATACCGCCGTTATACGCGTAAGCTACAAAAAGCGGGTGGTAGAGGTATTTCTCCAAATAATTTAGATGATGATCCGCAAATTTTAAAGCAAGACGCGGATCAAACATATCGTCCTGATCGAAATTTGGGATCGCAAGCTCTTTTTTGCCGATATGGTTAGCCAAAAACGGCATAAACTGCATCATGCCAAGCGCATAAGAGGTCGAGATGACGGCCGGGATAAAGCGGCTCTCTTGTCTGCCGATCGCATAAAGGAGCGCCTTTCTAGTCGCGTTTACGTCCTCTAGCTCATCAACAAACGGCATAACGAAGTAACTATCCTTGTAGCCGCTTGCTTTTTCCATCAGGTAGGCGTACTGACCTAGCGTCTCTTTGGTGTTAAAAGTCTCGGAGTGCTTTGCGGCGTCCTGCGCGCTCATCTCTTTTATCATTTTAAAGGTCTTTTGCCACAAAAACGGATCTTTTATATCGTAGTCCGCTACCTTTTCTTTCGTAGGCGTCGGCGTGACGATGTTTACGGCGGGATTTGCTCCCGTTAGCTCGTTTGCGTAGAGAGCGTAGATATTTACGTCGCGGCTCTGATTTAGCTTCTCAAGATAGCTTCTGTCCCTGCTTAACAGATATAGCCAAAATACGGCATTATCCTTGTGGTCTTGCCTCTCAAAGGCCGCCTGCGCTCTAGTAAAAAATCTAGCCGCGTCTTTTGGAGAATTTAACAAAACCGCATTGACGCCAAGCATAAAAGCGTCCTTGCCGGCAAGCTCGGTTTCTTTTATTGCGAGAAAATTTTGCCTAAATTTGACTAATTTTTTATCGATTATCAAATCGTTTGCCAGAGCGTGAAACTCCTTTTTAGCGGCGAGCAAATTTATAAAATTTACGTCAAATATTTTGTCAAATTTATCCTTGTGCGAGGACTGGTTAAAATAAACCAAAAACGCGTCCGTATCGTTAAATTTGGCAAATTCATCCTCGGGGTGCTTCTCATTTAGAGCGCTCAAGCGGCGGTAAAGAAGCGGATCGGAGTCTTTAAATTTATCCGCCAGCTTTTGTCTCGTTTCCTTTTTTAGCTTCATCATAAAAGGCACTCTGAGGCGCTGTTTTTGGCAGGTTACGTTGGCGTCTAGGATATTTTTCGCGCTTACGCTGTCGCACTCGCTTTTTACTTTTTTGGGCGGCAAAATTTCAGCCAGCTTCTTTGCTAGTACGCCCGCTCGGCGAAAGACGTCTTTGTTTAAAATTTGCGCCTGCTCCTTGGTGTAGTCACCTTCGGTTAAAAGACGGTAAAAATAGTAATCCTTAGCAAGCCCCTTAGGCTCGTCTTTTATCTCATCAAAACTCTTAACTCCGCCAAATGCCGCCGCCGCAAAAATCGCGGGCAGGATAAATTTAAGCAGCGTACGCAAACATAAGCCTTACAAAAAATCTATCTATAAACTGAAGCGACAAAAGCACGATAATAGGCGCTATATCTATACCGCCAAAAACCGTCGGTATCACGCGGCGGATAGCGGCATAGACGGGCTCGGTGAGGCGGTAGAGCAGCTGCACGATAGGATTATAGGGATCGGGGCGCACCCAGCTTATGATCGCCGCGCCTATGATGATCCACGTGTAGGCGTTGATAACGATATGTAGGATACTACCGATCGCTTCTAAAAATACCGAAAATATCATCGTAAAATTTCCTTTAGATACGGTTTAATGAGCGGATATAGCTCGCTAAGCTCGGGGCCGTGTTCTGTTCCCGTGAGCAAAATCCTAAGCGGCATAAAAAAGCCTTTGCCTTTTAGTCCCGTGGCGTCCATGAGAGCTTTTTTTAGCTCGTTAAATTCGCCAAATTCGCTCAAATTTAACGAAGTTGCGGCGGCTTTTATAGCCTCGCAGCCCGCCTTAAACTCATCCGGGATAAATTTGGTCGCAAAGATCGCATCGACCTTGGCTTTTATCTCGGTTAGCAGGCTGCTTTCTTGCGTGTAAAATCTAGCAAGCGCGGCAAATTCGGGCTTTATGCCCATTAGTGCGGCCAGCCTTGCATCGCTTGCTCTTTTGATGTGTTCGCGGTTGATATACTCTAGCTGTTTGACGTCAAATTTGGCTGGAGACGCCGAAACCTTCGAGATATCAAACCACTGCGCGGCTTCTTCTATCGTAAAGATTTCAACAGGCGCCTTGTAACCAAGAGAAACGATGTAGTTTGCGATGGCTTCTGGCATAAAGCCTTGCGAGAGTAGCCATTTTACGCTACTTTCGTTCTCGCGTTTGCTCATTTTTTTGCCCTCAACGTTTAGGATGATAGGCAGGTGGGCGTAGTTTATCTTTTGCGTATAGCCTAGTCCTTCGCGGATGAGGTCTTGCTTTGGCGTGTTGCTGACGTGATCCTCGCCGCGGATGACGAAGGTAACGCCCTCTAGCATATCATCGACCGCGCAGGCGAAGTTATAAGTCGGCGTAAAATCAGCCCGCATGATCACAAAGCTATCGACGTTTTCAGGCTCAAAGCTGATCTCGCCTTTTATCGCGTCTTTAAACTTCATCGTGTCTAACGGCTTTTTCATGCGCACGACGAAAGGCTTTTGGTTATTTAGCACTTCGTTGTCGCTTAGATGCTCGCACGTCCCGTCGTAGCGGTAGGCTTCGCCTCTAGCCTTGGCGGCTTCTTTTTTAGCCTCCAGCTCGCTTTCGGTGCAAAAGCACGAAAACGCCTTTTTATCTATCAAAAGCTTTGCCGCAAATTCGCGGTGAAATTTCAAATTTTTACTTTGATAATAAAGCGTGTCCCATTTGATCCCGAAAAGCTCTAAAATTTCTAAAATTTCCTTGTCTTTTCCGGGGATGTTGCGCTCCTTGTCGGTATCCTCGATGCGGATGATAAAGCCGCTTTTATCCTGGAGCGAACAGACGTAGTTTAGGATCGCAACCCTTAAATTTCCCAGATGCATATCGCCTGTAGGCGACGGCGCAAAACGATACATTTTTGTTTCCTTATTGATTTTTGGGGGCGATTATAGCATTTTTGGCATTTAACCTCGCTTTTTTATCTTTTGTGAAGCTAAAATAAATATAATTGATATCTAATTTTAAAATGCAAAGGAAAAAGATGAGTTTCATCAAGGAATTTAAAGAATTCGCAATGCGCGGCAATGTCATCGACATGGCCGTGGGCGTCGTGATCGGAGGGGCTTTCGGTAAGATCGTTAGCTCGCTAGTAGGCGACGTAATCATGCCTATCGTGGGCGTACTAACTGGCGGCGTAAATTTTACGGATTTAAAATTTACGCTAAAAGACGCGGTCGGTGATACGGCTGCCGTAACCGTAAACTACGGCTCGTTTATACAAACGATGGTCGATTTTACGATTATCGCGTTTTGTATCTTCTGCGTAGTTAAGGCTATAAATTCGCTCAAAAAACCAAAAGCGGAGGAGCCAAAAGCCCAGGAGCCTGTGCCGGTGCCTGAGGATATAGCGCTTCTAACCGAGATCAGAGATCTTTTAAAAAATAAATAAGAGCGCAAATGCTAGAGCAAATCCCGTTTTTTCAGGAGCTAAACGAGGCCGAGCTAAAAAGGCTGGAAGATATCAGCATCCTAAAAAAGTATAAAAAGGGCGAGTTTTTATTTATGGAGGGCGAGGAGTCAAAGTGGCTCCACCTCCTCATAAAAGGCTCTCTCAAGCTCTATAAAATCGGCCCTAAAGGCAAAGAGATTTTTATGCATCAGTTTAACGGGATTAGCTTCGTAGCCGAGCTTGCCAACTTTGAAAATATAAAATTCCCGGCGACGGCGATATTTTTAACAGGCGGCGAGGTGCTAAAAATCGACTACGATAAATTTTACGCCGAGTTTTTATCAAATCCGCGCGTATCGCTACAAATCATCAAATCGCTCTCGCAAAAACTAAAAATCGCAAGCGAGCTGATACACCAAGAACTCGTGCTAAACTCCGAGGCCAAGGTCGCGAGCTTTCTCGTTAATCACGCCGATCTTTTTAACGAGCTAAAACACATCAAAATAGCCTCCATCCTAAACATCACCCCAGAGACGTTTTCAAGGATTTTGGCGAAATTTAAAACTCAAAATTTGATCGAACTAGACGCAAACAATAAAATCGTAAATATCGCCACAAGCGAACTTTCGGAGATGTTTGAAGGTTGAGTCGGTATTTGCAAATTTAATGCTTTTTTAGCGCAAATCAGTTTTTGCGAGTTATTAAACCTAAAACTCGGTTATAAAATAAACTCGTCAAATTTCTAGGTCTTTCGCATATTGTAGTTTTATCCGCGCCATGGTAAACAAGCCCGGCTCAAATTTAACCGATTACAAAAGCAAGGATGCATAAAATCTATAAATTTAAAAATACGATAAAATTTAAGCCGCCGCATCCATGAAAAGTTACGAGAGCGCAGCGCGCGGTAATGCCGCGAAAGCGGGATTTTCCTTTAAATTTGAAGACCGAATTTTAATTTTTCTTCTTTTTTTCTGCAGCCGCAGCCTCGGTATCTGCTAGCGAGGTAATTTCGTATTTTTGATCGATATAGCCCATTTCTAGTAGCTTATTAAAAATTTTAGCCGTGAGAGGTCCGGCAGCCAAACCGCCGTGTCCGCCGTGCTCGATGATAACGGTAACGGCATATCTAGGCTCCTCGTACGGCCCATAAGTCGTGACCCACGCGTGCGAGCGGCGCAGATACTCCATGTCCTCTTCTTTCATACGCTTTTTTTCGGCCTGCGAGATGCCCACGACCTGCGCGGTACCCGTTTTTGCCGCTAGCGTGAGTTTTGCCTCTTTAAAATACTTATGCGCGGTACCTTTTTTATGATTTACGACCTCATACATCGCCTTTTGGACATACGGGAGTTGCTTTTTCTCAAACGGCGTTAAAATGTCATCGGTAGGCTCAAATTTAACTTCCTCGCCGTTTACGCTACGTAAAAAATGCGGAACGATGTTTTTCCCCGTCGCCAGGATACCCGTATAGCGCACCACCTGCATTGGCGTCACGAGGAAGTTGCCCTGTCCGATCGAGGTAATCAGCGTCTCGCCCTGATACCACGGCTGAGCGTATTTTTGCATCTTCCACTCGCGTCCAGGCACGATACCGACAAATTCGTTAGGCAGATCTACCCCGCTTTTTTGCCCAAAACCCAGCCGCTCTAAAACCGGGGTTATAGCGTCGATGCCGACCTTTAAGCTGCCTTTATAAAAATAATCGTCGCAGCTCTCGCGGATGGCCGAGTTCATATCCATAAAACCGTGTCCGTAGACGTTCCAGCAACGGAAATTTCGCCCTCCAAGCTCAAACGAACCCGAGCAAAAATACCCATCGGAGCGACTCATCTTACCGGTATCTAAAAACGCCATCGCCACGCCCATTTTGATAACCGAGCCCGGCGGATAAAGACCGTTTACGAGCTTGTTCGTAAACGGATGATCGATACTTTTAACGAGCTCGTCCCATTTAGCCTGCGATAACCCCGTAACAAACGGATTTAAATCATACTCGGGGAAGCTGCCCGCAGCCAGTATCGAGCCGTCTCTAACATCCATCACGATGATGACGCCCGCGTTATCGCCGAAAATTTCTTCTATGTATTTTTGCATCTCAAGGTCGATCGTGAGCGAGATGTCCGAGCTTTGCGGGTAACTTACGGATATCTCCTCGACCTCCTGGTTTAGCGCATTTACTTTTACCTTTCGTACGCCCTCTTGCCCCTGCAAGACAGAGTTATAAAAGCGCTCCGTGCCGCTTCTACCCGTGTGATTGGTTAGCTTTGCGACAGGGTCGGACTCGACGTCTTGCTGGTTTGCGCGACCGACGTAACCGATGATATGCGAAGCTAGGCTATTGTAGGGATAGTGGCGCTTTGATGCCGGCTTAACCTCTAAATTTTCTCGCAGCGAGAGCTCGGCTATGCGCGGTATCATCTTATCGTAGTCCATAAAATCGATAATCTGAATGAAATCTTGGTTATAAGGCGAGTCGGCCTTGACGTATTCGCGCTTTAGCTTCGTGACGTTTAAGTCCTCGAATAAATTTTGCAAATTTGCAAGCTCGGCGTCTAAAATTTCCGCTCTCTTGCCGCTTAGATGCGGCTTTAGCGCGACGGAAAAACCGAGGCGATTTACCGCCATCGGACGGCCTTTGGCGTCTAAAATCAGCCCCCTGACGGGAGCTAGGTACTGCGTTTTTACCGCATTTTGCTCAGCGATCTCCTCGTAAAAGTCGTTTGATTTGACGCTAAGATAATAAACGCGCACCAGCAAAAGTACCCAGACGCTAAATATGATGCCAAACACTATGCGCATCCTCATAAGCGCCCCCTAAACAAAATCACCGCCAAAACAGACTCCACGCCGACGTAAATCAGGTATTCGTAGTCAAATTTTAGCATGGGTAAATTTGCCGCGTATGAGATAAAAGAGCTCGTCGCGCAGGTCCAAACGTAGCCGCTAGCGACGAATCCCGCCGCCAAAAGCTCTCTTGATTTTAGCGTAACGATGAGCCAGTCGGACATAAAATGATAAAAAAGCATAAACGCAATCACTGCCGAAAACAGCGCAAACCCGTGCGCCTGCTCGGCAAAAGTAAGGTAAAATAGACAAAAATACCACTCCTTGCCAAACTCTTTGAGCGTCTTTTGTTTTTGCAAAGTTAGCATGATCATGTAAGTAAAAAATATCCCGATAAGAGGCGGTAGGTGCCTAAATACCGTCGTTATGCTCTGATAAAATACTAAAAAAGCCACCCAAGCAAGCTGCTTTAAAAATCGTTTCTCCGCGCCAAGTCTTCGCATCGCCGCACTCGTTTGCATCGTTATAGGTTTTTAGCTAAATTTGCAAATTTGGTCTTGGAGTCGCTTAAATTTGTAAATTTAGTCGGAAAATTTGATGGTAAAAATGCCAAAATTTGCCTGAGGCTTTTTGATTTCATTACAGCCCCAGCGCGTTTAGATATATAAGCTCGTTTGCCTTTTCTACGCCCGTTTTTTTAAGCGCCGAAACGAAATGCGCGCCCGGATAGACTTTTAAAACCGCGCTTTTTTGGCTTTGATTTAGCTTGTCTGATTTTGTGAGGAAATTTAAAATTTTTTGATCGGGGCGCAGGAAACTTTGCAAATAGTCGTTTACGTCCCTATCGATTTGCATATCAAACTGGCGCGAGTCGATGAGATGCACGAAAAGCTTTATGTTGGCTCTAAATTTTAGATATTCGTCGAGATTTTTTCTCCACTGCGCGTGCATGCTTTTAGCCACTTTGGCGTATCCAAAGCCCGGCAGATCGACGAAGGTCAAATTTGCCCTCTCCTCGCTTAGCTCGCCTTGCTCGTTTTTGATACCGCGCGCATACTCAACCTCGAAAAAATTTATGAGGCGCGTTTTGCCCGGCGTCGAGCTGCTTTTGGCTAGTCCTTTTTGATTTACTAGTGCGTTTATGAGGCTGCTTTTACCGACGTTTGAACGCCCTAAAAACGCTACTTCGCTAGAATTTGCAGGCGGAGCTAGCGAGATGTCGGGTGCAGAGATAAGAAATTTTGCGTTTAAAACGCGGATCACTTTTTATCCTCAACCTGGAATATAAATTTGACAGGCTCTTTTTTGCCGCTGTTTACGTTATACATACCGCTATTTTGATTGACCGTGATCTTTTCGCCGTAGACTTTTTTATCGGTTTCTATCTCGTGCAAAAAGCCGTTGCCGTTTATCGTATATAAATTCGGCGTTGGCTCGTAAATAAGCTCGCTACCGCTACCGTCGTATGTTTTATTTTTGATAAATACTCTAAATTTAGCGTTACCGGAAGCGACGTATTTTAGCGGATTGCGATTTTTATCAAAATGTATAACGACGAGATTAGCAGTTAGCGTATCTTTACCTTTTTTAATATTTACGTTACCTTTAAATTCGCTTATTTGCTTGCCTTCGTCGGCGTAAAACTCATCTGCGGTGATCTCTACTTGCTCTGCTAAAAGAGGCAAAGCGCCAAGCGCCAAAACCAAAACCGTCTTTTTAATCAAATCTATTTTCGTCATTTTTCATCCCGTTTCTTTCTATCTTGTTCTATTAGGGCAAACGCTTTTTTGATATAAGCCTTTTTTAGCTCAAAATCGTAAACCAAAGCCTTGCCGACTACCTTATCCTCGTCGCGCGTCATCGTAAAAGGCGTCTCGGTCGCGGCTACTTTCGTTGCCGTACTATAAACAACCTCGTCCGAGAAAAACGTCAATTTTTCGCTATTAGCATATTTAGCGTTACCTTTAAATTTAATGCGACCTCCGTTATAAAATGCCTTATCTGCGCTAACGTTATGCTCCTTGTTATCCTTAAAGATTTCTGCCCTAAATTTTATAAACTCGTCAAATTCGGCGTATCTATTCCACGTATCGGCTTCGTATCTAGCATTTACAGTCGTGGCGTTTATCTCGTAGTCCGTAACCGCGTTCATCTGCATATCTGCGCTAACTTCGCCGCCTTTTAAGAGCTCGCTATAATAAGGCTCCTCAATCGCTAAATAAACCATCGCTACGCTAAAAACGCTAACGACGATATAAAATATCCTTATAACCAACGTTTAGCCCACTCTTGCCTTAAGCCTTCGCTGTCTATAAGCATCTCTATCATCTCGCGCACCGCACCGTTACCGCCTTTGTGATTAAGCTTCGTTTTTACTTCAAGCTCTTTGATCGCGTTTTTTGGTTTAAAGCTCCATCCGACGCTTTTTAGCAGCTTGTAGTCGTTATAATCATCGCCTATAGCCGCAGCGTTTTCAAACTCCAGCCCTTCAAATTCCAGTATCTGTTTTGCGGTTTCAAATTTATCGCTAACGCCTTGATAGACGTGCGTTATTTTTAGATCCTGCGCCCTTTTTTCGACGATTGGAGAGCTTCTGCCCGTGATGATCGCTGCTTTTTTGCCAAGCTTTAGCCAACTCTCGATAGCGTACCCGTCCTTAACGTCAAAAAATTTAAGCTCATCGCCGTTAGGGCTATAAACGATCTTGCCGTCGGTTAGACAGCCGTCTACGTCTAAAAATACAATCTCTATCATAGCACGCCCTTTGTGCTAGGTACGCCGACTCTGGAGTTTTTGGTTAAGGCTCTTCTTAGCGCGACGGCGCAGGCCTTAAAGCTAGCCTCCAAAATATGATGAGAGTTTCGTCCGCGAATTTTAGCGATATGTAGCGTAATTGCGGCATTAAAAGCTAGGGCTTGGAAAAATTCATTCGCCAGCTCTACGTCAAATTCGCCGACTTTGCCTTCGTTTATACTCTCATAGACTAAAAACGGGCGATTTGAAAGATCAAGCGCGCAGTTTACCGCAGCCTCGTCCATAACCACCGTCGCCTCGCCAAATCTCTCGACTCCGCTAAGCGGATAAATTTTCTCTCTTAAGGCTTGTCCGATAACAATACCTACGTCCTCTACGCTGTGATGAAAATCTACGTGCAAATCGCCCTTGCAAGCAAGCTTTATATCAAAAAGCGCATGCTTGCAAAAAGCCTCAAGCATATGATCGAAAAACCCTATACCCGTGCTTATCTGGGCTTTACCACTACCGTAAATTTCAAGCTCTAGGCTAATATCCGTCTCTTTTGTCTTTCTTTGCATTTTATTCTCTCACGAAAAACGCGCCCGCGATATGACCGGCATTTATAAAGTCTTTAGCCTCGTCCTCGCTTCTAAAGCCGGCTATAAACACTCTATATACCTTGCCTCCGTCAAGCTCGTAAGACTTTATAACCGTATCATACGCTCCATTACCGTATTTACCGGCGTATTGCTGTCTTTGCGCATTTGCGCCGCTTAAATTTTTAAACGCGCCGATTTGCACCATAAAGACTCCGCCGACAAAACTTTGCTGCTGGGTTTTAGCTATACCCGAACTTTGCGCGCTAGGTTTATTTTTAGCCTGAGGCGCCTGAGCGGTAGTTTTGTCGCTAACGTTACCGTTAAAGCCTACGACTTCGAGTAAAACAGGAGCCGTACCGGCGTTAAATACGTCAAGCTTTACCGCACCTATTTTTGAAAGGTCGATTACGCGCCCGGCCACGAAAGGACCTCTGTCGTTGATACGCACGACGATGCTTTTGCCGTTTTTTATATTCGTCACGCGTACCATCGTATTCATCGGTAGCGTCTTATGCGCCGCCGTCATAGCGTGCATGTCGTATACTTCCCCGTTTGACGTCCTTTTACCGTGAAAATCAGGCCCGTACCAGCTAGCTACTCCGCTAGCTCTATCGCCGACTTTAACGACCGTAGGATAGTACGTTTTACCGTTTATGGTATAGGGACGCATCGTGGCTTCGTGCATACCTTTAGACGAGTTTATTTTACCGCTTCCGCCTTTTTTAGAACCGCCGCCCGTTATGCCGCCCATAGGCGAGGTCAAAAACGAACAGCCGCTCATAAAAAAAACCAAAAATAGGCTAAAAAATATAAATTTAACTCTACTCGGTTGCGGCAAGTTTAGCTCCTATAGAACCGTTTGAGCTCATTAGCGTATTAGCCTCTTTTAGATCTTCAAGCGCGACATCGAATTTTTGCGACACTTCACCCAGCGTCTCTCCGCTTTTTACCATGTATTCCGCCAAATAATTTACATTTTGTTCGCTAGGTATGACTAGTTTTTGATCAGGCTTAATTTCATTTGAAGCAAGGCCGTTGTATTCTTTTATAATTTTATGATTTACGCCCGTTTTTTCGGCTATGGTTAGCAACGTATCGTTTTCTTTGACAGTATAAATTTCAAATTTTCTATTTTTTGCAGCCTCGAAATTATCGTTAAACATTTTCTTTTT
This sequence comes from uncultured Campylobacter sp., assembly GCF_963526985.1. NCBI lineage: Bacteria > Pseudomonadati > Campylobacterota > Epsilonproteobacteria > Campylobacterales > Campylobacteraceae > Campylobacter > uncultured Campylobacter sp. Next base: position 48,485 of record NZ_CAURPW010000001.1, on the reverse strand, counting down.
ATTAGACGGTATATATAGATAGTACGGCTTTTGCGTCGGGGGAGTGTAGACGAATTTTAAATGCATGTTGTTTTCTTTCATCTTTTTTAGACTAAGTCCTATGCTGTCGCCAACCTCCATCAGCGTAGTACCGCCCGGGACGCTTACCTTAGATAGTTCGGCACTTTTGACGGCATCTTGGGTCTTGGTTTTAGCCACCAAGCTTTCTTGTTCTTTGGCTATATGCGCGATGGTTAAAATTTTCTTTACGAATCTTTTCGTCTCTTTGGGAATATAGCTTTTTTTATCGTCGAGTAAAACGGCTAGATCGTCGGTGCCGGCCTTTTTTATTCCTTCCCTTAGCCTTGCGTCGCCGCAGTTATAGGCCATCATTGCAAGATACCACTTGCCAAAGTCGTTTTTTAAGCTTTGTAGGTATTTAGTGGCTGCAGCGGTAGCCGCCATAGGGTCTTTTCGCTCGTCGGCATATTTATCGACTCTAAGGCCGTAAAGCCTAGCCGTAGACTCCATAAATTGCCAAATTCCGATGGCTTTCTTGCTAGATACTATATGGTTTGAAAAACCGGACTCCGTCATAGCAAGATATAAAAACGACTCCGGGATACCGGAATCTTCTATAATCTTTTGAAGCATCGGTATATGCTTATGACCGTTTCTTATAGTATCGGCAAACTCTTTTCTTTTGCTATCTTTGATAGATTTTTTTATATCGTTATAATGAGAACTCTTCATAAATTTAGCGTCTATGTCGAATTCTTTTAAGATCATCTTTTGGGTTTGCTCTGAGTCGCTACCGGTTGCGGACGCAAAAAGCCATCCCGCACAGGCTAGACACAGCATTATTACTCTAAAGATTTTCATTTTTCTCCTTGATTACGTGTTAAATTTCGTAAAAATTTTCTTCGCGTTTTTCGTAGTTATTTGCATTACCTCTTCTTCTTTTAAATTTAAAATCTCAGCCATCTTTGCCGCAACCAACCGCGTAAAAGCAGGCTCGTTTCTTTTGCCTCTAAAGGGCTCCGGCGTCAGATACGGCGCATCGGTTTCAAGTAGCAGCCTATCTCGCGGAATTTGGGGCAAAATTTGAACCAAATTCTTTGCGTTTTTAAACGTCAAAACTCCGCCGATACCAAAATAAAATTCGCCCATTTTAGCAAGCTCTAAAAGCAACGGCGAAGCGTTATAGCAGTGCAAAACCGCAGCAACTAGCCTGCTTGCATACTCTTTTAAGATATTAAAACTATCTTCGTTTGCGTCTCTTATGTGCAAGATAACGGGCAAATTTAACTCTACGGCCATATCAAGCTGCGCTCTAAATACGCGCTTTTGTTCGGCTTTTTCCGCTTCTTTTTCGTTTTCATCCTTAGGCAAGCGGAAATAATCAAGCCCGCATTCGCCCACGGCTATACACTTTTCGTCCCGCGCAAATTTACGCAGCGTCTCTTCGTCAAATCCCGCCTTTTCATACGGATGAACTCCGACGGCAAAAAATACGTTTTCAAATTCACGAGTTATTTTAGCCGCTTTTGGTAAATCATTGATATCAGCCCCAGGTATCAGTACTCCATCGATACCGTTTTTATGGGCATTTTCGATAACTTGCGCAAGGTCGCCGTCAAAGCTTTTGTCATCCAGATGACAATGCGTGTCTATTATCATTAGGCTATTTCCACCCTATTTCGACCGTTTTGTTTAGCTCTATAAAGAGCCTCGTCGGCAAGCTCCAAAATCTCGTCGACGTTATAATCGCTTTTACCGAAAGTAACGCCTATGGAAACCGAAATTTTAACCGATTCGTTTTTAATATTTACCGGATTGGCTGCTATTGCGGCTCTTAATCCGACGAAAAATTTAACCGCGTCTTCTTGCGATACGTTTTTTAATAAAACGCAAAATTCTCCGCCGCCGAATCTAGCCGCTATATCGCTGCTTTTGGTGTCGTCAATTAATTTTTTAGCCAGCAGTTTTAAAATTTTATCGCCGCTATCTTGTCCGTATTTATCGTTGATATTTTTAAGCCCGTCTACATCGATCACGGCTACGGCGTAAGGCATAGGATTTTCTTCCAAACTTGCCAAGTATTCTTGCATATCGTCGTAGAAATACCTTCTATTAAATAATCCGGTTAGAAAATCTTTATTGGCGAAATTTGCGATTTTATTGATATTTTCCATATTTTCTATGGTATTATTTACGCGGCAAATAAGCTCTTCTTTTAAAAACGGCTTAGCGATAAAATCATTAGCTCCGTTTTTCAAAAATACCGCGCCGCTAACGTTTTCGTTCGCGCTAGTCATCATTATAACGCCTAGCTCGTTTTTATCTTTTTGTTCCCTTAGCTCTTTTAAAACCTCCAAACCATCTTTTACCGGCATGCCGTAATCAGAAACCACGAGTTTTATATCGGGATTATCGGCAAAATAATTCATCGCCTCTTCGCCGTGAGCCGCCGTAAATACTTGAAACTGCAAATTTTGCAATATTTTTTTTACGTCGTTTCTGGTCTGCATTACGTCTTCTACTACCATGACTTTATACTGCTTGTTGTTTTTTAGCCTATCTATCATATGAAATATATAATTTACGTCGCTCATATTTCCCTTATAGACGTAGTCCACGATGTCCTTATCCATAAAAGTCTCTCTAGTCTTATCGTCCATACTGCCCGTTAAAACTATAATCGGCAGTCCCTTAGACGCTACGAAATCGACCACTTCGCCGTTTGGAGCATCGGGCAAATTTAAATCGAGCAAAGTTATAAAATAATCCTTAGCCTTCGTAAGAAACGCCTGCGCTTCGGCCAAGCTGTGAGCGACGTCCACTTGCATTTCAGTATTATCTTCCATCTTTTTAGCGATTAGCTTTGCTAAGGCTTTGTTGTCTTCTACTATTAAAATTTTACTTTTTTCCATAAATACCCATTTAAAAATTTTTGAGAATATACCATTACTTTTCTTTTTTCAACCTAAATTTTAAGCCAAACTTAAACAACCAAAAGCTGACGGGCAAAATTTATCGCCTCCTCGGTGATGCGTTCTCCGCTTATCATACGAGCTAGCTCATTCACGCGCTCCTCGTTTTTTAGCTCCCTTACGTTCGAGGTTTCGCCGCGCTTTTCGACTAGAAAATGCGAATCAGCCTTGGAGCTTAGCTGAGGCTGATGCGAGATAGCGAAAATTTGATAAAATTTGGCTAAGCTTAGCAGCACGTTTGCGATACTCATCGCCTCTTTTCCGCTTAGATTCGCGTCTATTTCATCTAAGATTATGACGCCCTCGCCGCCTCCGGTGATCTTGCTTTCGCTCGCGATAAAGGCTAGCCTTAATCGGTTTAGCTCGCCTGAGCTTAGATTTTTTAGCGCCGTCTCGTTTAAGCTCAAATTTACCTCGTCCCTGCCGGCGGCGTCTAGGGTTTTACTATTTATCTTTAATGAAATTTCGCTCATATAAAGCTCTTTTAGAAACGAATTTATGAGCGCTTCAAGCTCCTTTAAATTTTCCGCGCGAGCCTGGCTGATTTTATCCGCCAGCGCATTTACCGCGGCTTCATTTTGCTTAAATTTACGCTCCAGCTCGCTCTTTTCAAAGCTTATATTTTCGTATCTTGCAAGCTCCGCTTTGCGCGTTTTTAGCGTCTGCAAAGCCTCCTCCTCGCCGCCGTAGCGACGCACGAGCGAGTTTATCGCCTCGATGCGGTCTAGCACGCCCTCGATATCCACGTCTTCTAGCTCGTCCATGTTTAGATTTTCGCGCGCTACTCGCAGCTCGTTCATCGCTTCTTCAAAAAAGCTACTATCGATATCGCTGATGCTTAGCGCGTCCGTCACGGCCTGCTCGAAATTAAAAATTTGCTCCGCCCTATTCCACGCTTCTAAAATTTTATCCCTTTTACTCAGGCGCTTTTTTAGCTCCATTAGCTCGTCAAATTCGCCGATTTTCGGGCTCACGCTTTCTATTTTATTGATTTCAAAGGATGCAAACTCCTTTAGCTCCTCCACTCTTTTTTCTTCGTCGATTATTTTTTTCAGCTCGCGCGAGATTTGGCTAAATTCATCAAATTTGAGCCTAAATTCGCTCAAAATTTCCTTAAATTTAGCGTCTTTTTTCGCTTGCAAGCTATCTAGCAAATTTAAAAATCTATCGTTTTCAAATTCGTTTATTTCCTTTGCGGATAGGTATTTGACGTGCTCTTTGGCTATGCTGGCTAGATTTTTTTTAGAAACGGCTTGCGAGTTTATAAAGTAGCGCGTCGTTTTGTCGCGAAAAAGCTTAAAGGTATTTATCTCCTCGCTCTCAAGACCGAATTCCTCAAGGTTAAATTTATGCGAGACGTCAGCCTCTATCAGCTTTGCTTCGCTATCTTTTAGCCCCAAAACCGCCATTATCGAGCCCATCAGGACCGATTTGCCAGCGCCGCTCACGCCCGTAAATACACTAAGTCCGCGTCCGAAATTTAACTCGACGTTTTCAAAACTCAAATTTTGCTTTATCAAAATCCGCTCAATCATTATAACCCCAATGCAGCTTTTCTTTTAAAATTTGAAAATAATCTCTCCCGACGTGGCGGATTAGCCGCGCCGTGCTCGCGCTTAGCGTCATGCTCACGCCCTCAAGCTCGCTCATCTTATACCTATCCTGCCCGTCGATAACCAGCACCGCCGCGCTTGAAGTTTTAAATTTGATCTCAAATCCGCGCGGAAGCACGACTGGGCGCTGCGTGAGCGAGTGCGAGCAAACGGGCGTAACCAAAAACACCTCGCTCAAAGGATAGGTTATAGCCCCGCCCGCGCTCATGTTGTATCCGGTAGAGCCCACGGGCGTAGAGACGATGACGCCGTCGCCAAAATACGCGTTAAAGTATTTTTCGTTCCAAAAAGCCTCCACGTGCGTCATGGAGCCAACCTTTTCGCCCACGATTACCGCGTCGTTAAATGCGATTTTATGCAAAATTTCCCCGCTTTTTTTGTGCAAAAAAACGTCAAGCATAAAAGGGGTCTCAACCTCAAATTTACCCTCGAAAAACTCGGCGAAAAATTTCTCGCATTCATTCATCGTGATATCTGTTAAAAATCCCAGCCTGCCTGCGTGAATGCCGAGCACGAAGGGCGAAATCTCGGCTGCGTTTCTACAAAGCGAGATGATCGTGCCGTCGCCTCCAAGCGAGATCAAAAAATCGCACCCCATAGCCAGCTCGCGCACCTCAAATCCTTGTAAATTCGAACCCTCTTTTAAATTTAAATGTTTAGCGAGCGCATTTTCAAACAAAATTTGAACGCCGTATCTAGCCAAAATCTCGCGCAAAATTCGCGCGTTTTTGACTGCGTCGCCGTTGATTTTCGCGACCAATCCGACCGTTTTTATCTCGGAAGGAAGCAATAAATTCTCTTTTTTCATAGGGCGGATTTTATCACATTTTGTTTTAAAAAAGCTGGGAGCAAGCAAATTTCTAGTATAATCGGCGCGTTAAAAACAGCAAAAGGAGTGAAAATGCGTAGCCATTACTGCACTGATTTAAGCAGTGCCGACATAGGCAAAGAAGTTACGCTTTGCGGTTGGGTAAATACCTACCGCGACCACGGCGGCGTTATATTTTTGGACCTGCGCGATCGCACGGGACTGATCCAGATCGTCTGCGATCCGGCAGATAGCAAGAGCTCTCACGAGGCCGCGTCGCACGTTCGCGACGAGTACGTACTAAGGATAAAAGGCAAGGTCCGCGCTCGCGGCGAAGGTCTGGTAAATCCGCGCCTAAAAACGGGCGAGATCGAAGTAGTAGCCAGCGAAGTGATAGTAGAAAACCCGAGCGAGCCGCTGCCTTTCGTCATCGGCGACGAGAGCGTAAACGAGGACATCAGGCTAAAATACAGATTTTTAGACCTTAGAAACGAGAAACTTCAAAATATCTTTAAAATGCGCTCAAAAGCGGCGATCGCAGCTAGAAACAGCCTAGATAAAATGGGCTTTATCGAGTTTGAAACGCCGATTTTAACGCGCGCGACGCCGGAGGGCGCCAGAGACTATCTAGTGCCTAGCCGCGTATATCCGGGCCAGTTTTACGCTCTGCCGCAAAGCCCGCAGCTTTTCAAACAGCTTTTAATGTGCTCTGGCTTTGATAAATATTTCCAGATCGCAAAATGTTTCCGCGACGAGGACTTGCGCGCGGATAGACAGCCTGAATTTACGCAGATAGATATCGAGATGAGCTTCATCGAGCAAGAAGACATCCTAAATATGGCCGAAACTATGCTAAAAGACGTCTTTGCCGCCTGCGGATACGATATCCAAATACCTTTCCGCCGCATGAGCTACAAAGAGGCTACCGAGAGCTACGGCAGCGACAAACCCGACCTGCGCTACGATCTAAAAATGATCGACGTTATCGACATTTTCGCGCGCTCGTCAAATGAAATATTTAGCAAAATAGCAAGCGAGCCTAAGAAAAACCGCGTCAAAGCGCTAAAAGTACCAAACGGCGATAATATCTTTAGTAAGCGCGAGATGAACCGCTTTGAGGAATTCGTCCGCAAATTCGGCGCTCAAGGCCTTGGCTACTTCCAGATGAAAGAGGACGGGCTAAAAGGGCCGCTTTGCAAATTTTTCGAGCAAAGCGACCTTGACGAGATTGTAGCTCGCTGCGAGCTAAAGGTCGGCGACGTCGTATTTTTCGGCGCCGGCAAGAAAAAAGTCGTACTTGACTACATGGGTCGATTTAGGATTTTCCTAGCCGAGCAAATGGGCATCATCGACCAAAACAAAATGGAGTTTTTGTGGGTGCTTGACTTCCCGATGTTTGAGCAAAACGACGACGGTAGCTACTCGGCCATGCACCATCCCTTTACCATGCCTAAAAATATCGACGAGCCCGATCTCGAGGACATCCTCTCGGTCGCTCACGACGTCGTTCTTAACGGCTATGAGCTTGGCGGCGGTAGCGTTAGGATACACAAAAACGACGTCCAGCAAAAGGTATTTAAGCTACTTGGTATCGACGAAGCCGAGCAACGCGAGAAATTCGGCTTCTTGCTCGATGCGTTAAGCTTCGGCGCGCCTCCGCACGGCGGTATCGCAATCGGCTTTGATAGGCTAAATATGCTAGTAAATAAAACTAGCTCGATCCGCGACGTCATCGCCTTCCCTAAAACTCAGCGCGCTCAGTGCCCGCTAACTAAGGCGCCTAGCGAAGCTAGCGGTGAGCAGTTGAGAGAATTAGGGTTAAGGCTGCGAGAAAAAGAAAAATAAACTTGAAAGCGTCGTCTCTTGCGTGCCTTTAAATGAGCTAGAAAATTTCGCCCTGCAATAGGCTATATGCCTTATCTTGGGCTAAATTTTCGTCGCAACATTCAAATTCATCGCAAGATACTTTCGCTTTGAGTATTTGACCAAAATTTTAAAAAATCGAGCCAAGTATTTTGAGATGATTTTTGGGGTTGCGACGTAAAATTTTGGCGTAGATAGAACATATAGTTCATCGAGCCAAAATTTTACTAGCTCCGCAAAAAGCACTCAAAAGACAAGGCTACAAAAGGAAAATTTATGAAAAAACTATTTTTAATCATCGGTGCTCCGGGTTCGGGCAAAACCACCGACGCATCGCTAATCGCGCAAGAAGATGCTAAATTTGCGCACTTCTCCACGGGCGACCTGCTTCGCACAGAGGTTACCAGCGGCTCAGAGCTTGGCAAACTAATCGACGGCTTTATCTCAAAGGGCAACCTAGTTCCGCTTGACGTCGTAGTAAACGCAATCGTCTCGGCGATCAAAAGCTCGGACAAATCAAACGTCATCATCGACGGTTACCCGCGCAGCGTCGAGCAGATGACCGAGCTAGACAAGGTGCTAGCCGCGCAAAACGAGATCGCGTTAAAAGGCGTTATCGAAGTGGACGTTAGCGAAGCCGTCGCACGCGAGAGAGTACTCGGACGAGCGCGCGGAGCTGACGACAACAACGAGGTTTTCAACAACCGTATGAAGGTTTATCTAGAGCCGATCGAGGCGATACGTAAATTTTACAAAGAAAAAGGCCTGCTCCACGTCGTAAACGGCGAGCGTGCTATCGAGCCTATCGTAGCCGACGTCAAAGCCCTCGTAAATAGCCTATAAACATTATTTTAGAGCCTCAAGCTAGGCTCTAAATTTAAGCTTTCCATAAATCCAAATTAACAAAAAATTCACGAAATATCATTAAAATCCGCTCTATGATTTCACAAAAATCACATCAAATTTCAAGGATACGTAATGTTTAAAAAAATAGTTTTATCAGCGGCTCTTGCAAGCGCTATGTTTGCTGCGGGCGGATTTACCGGCTCAAACGCGCAAAGTGCGGCAAATCAAGGCGGCTTCGTCGGCAAGGGCGCCATGAGCGCAAGCAGCGTAAAGCAGGCCTTAACGCTACCTGATGACGCTCGCATCGTACTTGAGGGCAAGATCGTCTCCGAGTTTCGCCCCGAGCATTATCAGTTCGTCGATAAAAACGGCGACGCGATCGAAGTCGAGATCGACCACGAGGACTGGAGAGGCGTAACCGTCGATGAAAATACACCAGTGCGCATCTACGGCGAGGTCGACAAGGACTTTACTAAAACCTCTATCGACGTAAAAACTATCGAAATAATAAAATAATTTTAGGGCGGTTCGCCGCCCGAATTTATCTTAAATTTACCGCTTTAAATTTAATCCGCAAAACGTAAATTTAACTAGCAAAATTCTAATTTCCAAGCGCAATCCAAATCCGTCGTTTGTTGAAGCCGGTTAAAATCTAAAACAGAACCACTACAAGAATGCCGCCTTTAAATTTTACAGCCTATAAATCTCGCTGTTCGCCGAATTTTAAGAAAGCGAATTTACCGCCGTAAGCCCGCCAAATTTTAGCTAGCAAAAGTTCTCATTTTACTCCAAATTTAGCCGAGATTTTATATAATCGCTTACTTAAATTTCAAGGCAATTATCTCAAAATCTTTTGGCGAGATAGGAGCTTTACAAAGGATTAAAATGGACGTTTCAAAAATCAAAGCAGGCTCAAACCCGGACAAAATCAACGCCGTGATCGAGATCCCGTACGGCTCGAACATCAAATACGAAATCGACAAAGATAGCGGCGCGGTCGTAGTAGATCGCGTGCTCTACTCGGCGATGTTCTACCCGGCAAACTATGGCTTCGTGCCAAACACGCTCGCAGCAGACGGCGATCCTGCCGATATCTTGGTGCTAAACGAATATCCGCTGCAAGCAGGCAGTGTGATCCCGTGCCGCCTAATCGGCGTACTCGTGATGGAGGATGAAGCGGGTATGGACGAGAAGCTACTAGCCGTACCGGTCACCAAGATCGACCCGAGATTTGACGGGATCAAGAGCTATAAAGACCTGCCTGAGGCCACTTTAAATAAGATCAAAAACTTCTTTGAAACTTATAAAATTTTAGAGCCTAACAAATGGGTTAAGGTTAAAGAATTTAAAGACGCCAACGCCGCGAAAGAGATCCTAGACGCGGCGATCAAAAATTATAAATAAGCCACTCTCCAGGCTTGCTTGGCCGCCGTTTCGTTAAACCCAAACAGACGGCGGCCGAGTTTAAACTCGCGAAAAAATCAAAAGGATAAAAATGGATATATTAAAGTTACTTTTGGGCAACTCCAGCGGCATGATAGACGCGATGTCGCAAAAAAGCGGACTGGCGACAAACGACGTAGAGGCCGTAATTTCTAAGATTGCGCCGATTTTCATGCAAAGAGCAAACGAGAATTTTAAATCAGACGCGGATTCGTCGAATTTCCTAGATATGATCCGCCGCTCAAACCTCGACGAGATGGCTGACGCCCCGCAAAACATCAGCGTCGCCGAGGGCAACGAGCTGCTTGGTGTACTGACAGGCTCAAAAGAAAACAGCAGGGCTCTAGCTAGCGACGTGGGTTCGCAGTTAGGCATCAGCGCGGACTCTATCAAAACCTTGCTACCGATGATCGCGCCGATGATCGCAGGCATGCTAAACAATCAGCTAAAAGCCTCAAATTTGCAAGGCTCTGCAGACAGCGGCTCCATGATGTCGATGCTTACGCAGTTTTTAGATCAGAACAAAGACGGCTCGATCGTGGACGATATTTTTAGGATCGCGGGCAATTTTTTAGGTAAAAAATAAACTTTATCGCCTTAAGGCCTTTGCTAAAATAATAAAACGGCAAAGGCCTTGAATTAAATCTTATCCGTAAATCTAATTTTTCTTGCGTAAATTTAATCCACATCCGTACAAAACCCAGATAAATCCGAAGGTACGCCGTGTAATTTTGAGTAAATATCAGGGCGGTATTAGAAAAATGCGTCAAAATCAAAAATATAGCAACCTAATCTTAATAAAAATCTGCAAAGCCCAAAAATAAGCCCGCCCGCGGCGCTACGTTTTGGATGATTTCTATATTTTTGTGCGTCTTGCTTTAAGTGTCTTAAGACAGTAGCCGCCAAGGCTTAAATCACGCAAGAGCAAGCAAAACCCATTTGCTACCACCGATTATTCGCCTTATTTATGCCTATGATTTATTGTGAAAAATAAGCCTCAAAAATCGTAAAAATCTACGGCCTGCGCGAGTTAGCGACCCGGTACAAAATCAATGCTCGTCTCTACGCTTTACCCCCCCCGCAAAATTTTTTTTTACGAATTTTATGCGAAAATTTTTCTTTTTTTACTGATTTACCTTTAAAATGCGTCTTAGCAGGCTTAATTTTAGTTCTAAAATCTTAAATTTGATTTGCTTTATTATAATGTAAATATAGTTTAATTATTTAAGCATTATTTCATTAAAGTCAAATTTAAACCTAAAATTTGTTTCTATTTTACACACTATAAGAGCAAAAAATACCTACGCTCCGTGGCGTATACACGATGCCGTAAATAGTAACCAAGCGAAACAACGATAATTTTTTTACCGAAAAACGCTATTTAAAGCTCAAATTTTCTTTATTTAAAACATTAGACGATAACTTTTATCGCTTAAAAAGAGGCAATGAGAGATAATTACTCCGATTTAAATTTCTCACAAAGGATAAAAGATGAAAGACTTAACTTTGATGACCAACATCGAAGACCTAAGGCAAGTATGCTACCGCAACGTGCCTAAAATGTTTTATGAGTACGTAGATACGGGATCTTGGACGCAGACCACGTACCGCGAAAACCGCACGGATTTTGAGCCGATAAAATTTAAACAAAAAATCCTAGTAGATATGGCAAATCGCAGCCTAGAGACCGAGCTACTAGGCAAAAAGGTAAAATTTCCGGCTATGACCGCGCCGGTAGGGTTTATGGGGATGATGTGGGCAGACGGCGAGATACATATGGCACGCGCCGCTCAAAAATTCGGCATACCTTTTACGCTCTCTACTATGTCGATCTGCTCGATCGAAGACCTCGTCGAGGCCGGAATCGAGCCGTTTTGGTTTCAGCTTTACGTTATGCGCGATAGGGAGTTTATGAAAGACCTAATCCGCAGAGCAAAAGCCGCAAACTGCTCCGCTCTCGTAGTCACGGTCGATCTGCAAGTGCTGGGAAATCGCCACCGCGATATCAAAAACGGCCTATCTACACCGCCTAAATTTACGATACCAAATCTCATAAATCTAAGCACTAAAATCCCGTGGGGACTAAGGTATCTAAAAAACAGACGCTGGACGTTTAGAAATATCGCCGGCCACGCAAAAAACGTAAGCGATCTAAGCTCGCTAAGCTCATGGACTAAAGAGCAGTTTGATCCGAGCTTACAGTGGAGCGATATTGAGGAGATCAAAAATCTCTGGGGCGGTAAGATAATTTTAAAAGGCATTATGTTGCCCGAAGACGCGCAGTTAGCCGTCAAGCACGGCGCAGACGCCATCATAGTATCAAACCACGGCGGACGTCAGATGGACGGCACTCTCTCCTCGATCAAGGCGCTACCCGATATCGTCGCAGCCGTCGGCGACAAAACCGAGGTGTGGATAGATAGCGGATTTTACACCGGTCAAGATATGCTAAAAGCGTGGGCTATGGGCGCAAAAGGCGTGATGCTCGGACGAGCGCCCGTTTACGGGCTTGGCGCATACGGCGAGGAAGGCGTTACGCGAGCGCTGCAAATTTTATACGACGAGATGGATACGACGATGGCTTTTGCCGGACATAGAGACATCAAGGATGTAACAAGCGATATTTTGATCCCAGGCACCTACCCTACGTCAAGCATTTAGACGAGCTAGGCGGATTTAATTGGCATGCGGCTGCGATAATCCGCCTTTATCTTATTTTAAACTTAAATTTAGGCGCTTGGACAAATTTATACCGGGTTTACCGAGCGCCCAGCCCAGAGCAAATTTAACGCAGGTTCGCCGCATAAACTAAAGACGGCGTAAAATCGCTTTATATTAAATTTATCCTGCCGTCCACAAGCTACGTCGGTTTGACTTAACGTAAAATTCTTAAAGTCTTGTAGCGACTAGCTTGACCTAATCTTGGTTTAAAATCCCAAATAACGGCATTTTTGGATTTTATCTCTATAAAATTTACGAAATAAAACAAAATTCGCCGACTCAAAAGATAGTTTTATCCGCCTCTCTCGTTTTTGTCTTAAATTTAATCCGCCAAGTCTTGGCAAAAGCTAGCGCGGTTTGAGCTACTTAAAAATCTCTCGTCAAATCACGCAGTCAGGCTTTGTCGGTTTTTGATTTATATTGAGGGGGCTAAAGTCAAGTTTAGGGGCGTATTTTTCCGTTTTGCGGATATACCTTTAGCCTTGGCTTTTAGTCATTAAGCTTTAGCCGCTAAATTTAGCGCAGCCCACAAGAAGGCCGTTTGCGCGCGCTCTTGCCAAGCTCTTTTTGATTGCGCTTAATTTTACGCGCCGTTTTGCAAAGCAAGGTTATTTGCTAAATTTAAGTTACCGTAACATCAAATTTATAAGCGACCGAGGCAATAATCTAAATTAAAATCTTGATTCGCAAAAACGGTTTATTTCAACCCTTTTTTAAGCTTTCTAATAAGAAATCTCGCCAAATGCAGCTCGTCGAAAAGCGATTTTTCGATGCAAAGCGGACGGTCAAAAATAAGATCGCAGATAACCTCCGCACCAAGCACGGCCGTACAAAGCCCGCGCGAGCCGTGAGCGGTGCTTACGTAAATGTTTGGCACGTATTTTGGATGCGGATTGGGCTTACCTTTCGTCCAAAGCAGCGATTTGTAACTGTCTTTGTAAAAATCCTCGTCGTAAAGTCGCCCGATGAGCGCAAAGCGGTCACCGCTATAGCTGCGGTAGCCGACTTTTGAGCCGATTATTCGGATGTTTTGCGGTATATTAGTCGCGGTGTTTGAGTTGTTTTCAGGCACGGTCAAATTTGACGCATCTTGTGCCTGTGTGGGATCGCCCGCGTTTTTGGCGCGCAAATCCGCGCTTTTACTCAAATTTATATCGCTCTTGCACGCTTTGATACTATTTGGATTTTTGGCATCGCCGTCTAGGCCGGTAGTCAAATTTAAATCCCGCCCGTCTAAATTTACCCGCTCGCTTTTAGTAAATTTACCGTCCAAAAACTCGGCGACGTCGGCCAGATTTTTCTCGTCGTCGCTAGAGCGCGGCTCGTCTAAAAAAAGATTTCTATCGTATGTCGCGCCGATCACCTGCACGCCTTGGGTAGGCGGGCAAACGTAGCCTTTTGCGCTAAAAGGCGCAGACGTCAAAACGGCGGGCGCGATATGCGTGACCTGGCCGCGCACGGAGCTGAGCCTGATGTCGTAGTTTGCAAAGAGCTCCATACTCTCGCTACCGATAGCAAGCACGAGTACGTCGGCGTCGATGCTTCGTCCGTCCTTAAAGTGCGCCCTAACCGCGCCGCTCTCAAGCGTCTCAAAGCCCGTAAATTCGCAGTTTAAAAGCGTTTTTATGCCCGCGCTTGCCGCCTTGCACATTTTTCTAGGGCGAGCTTTTGCGCCATTAAAGATAAACGCGCTAGCATAAGGCTCGCCCTCAAATTTTAGCTCAAAAACGCCGTTGTCCGCGTCAAATTCGCGCCACTCGTAAAAGCGCTCCAGCGTCTTTTGCTCGTACGCGTAGTCCGTCGCGCCGCAAAACTCTATCTCATCAGCACTGAGATTTCGGCCGTAAAAGCGCGCCGCCTGCAAAAACGCGTTCATATGCATGCGGCCTAAATTTACGGTTGGTTTCGTGATAAGCGGCATCAAAATCCCGCAGTGATTTCCAGAGCCGTTTAGCGCGATGTCGCCGCGCTTTTCGGCGATCGTGACGTCTAGGCCGCGCTCGCGCAACTTAAACGCGCAAACGCAGCCCGCCACTCCGCCGCCGATCACTAGCGCCGTCCTTGGAGTAATCGTGGCAGCGGGGTCAAATCTACTAAACCAAATCTCGCTTTCAGCTTGTCGCTCGCCCGCAAATTTAGCCCGCAGCATCTCGCGCTTTTTGCCGTAGCCTTTTAGCAAATTTACCTCAAAGCCGCTATTTTGCAGGGCTCTTTTTAGCGCGCCCGAGGCCGAATACGTGCAAACGCTAGCGCCCAGAGCGCATAAATTTGCGATTTTAGCGCAAACCCGCTCGCTCCACATAGCTTCGTTTTTAGCGGGAGCAAAACCGTCCATAAAAACGGCGTCCGCGCTAAAGCTAAGCTCGTCCAAAACCGCATCCACGTCGCCAAAGCACAAAGTAAGCGTGACGTTTGGGGCCAAATTTAGCCTGTGAAATCCGCGAATAAGAGGCGGATAGGCGTCCAAAAGCTCGTCTGAAATGTCCGTTAACTCGCTAAAATTTGCGTAAATTTTAGCTAGATCGTCTCTAGCGATAGGCATTTTTTCGATACTGACAAAATTTAAAAATTTATCCGAGTTTTTAAATCGTTTAAAAGCGCAGAGGAAATTTAACCCCGCGCCAAATCCCGTCTCAAGCACGTTAAATCCGCTTTTTTTGTCCCAAATTTCATCAAAAACGGAGTTAAAAACATACTCGCTCTGGCCTATGGGATCATCTGCGTTAAAGTAAATGTCATCAAATTCGGGACTAAACGGGACGGCGCCTCTAAAAACGACACGCGCGCTTTTCATCGCTGATTTGAAAAATAGACGTCTACGCCGTCTGCAAGCCCCTTGGCTAGGGCGTCTTGGTACTTTGAGTTGTTTATTAGCTCGCCCTCGCTAGGATGCGTGATATAGCCGACTTCGACTAGGACCGCTGGCATCAAAGCGCCTACTAGTACCCAAAACGGAGCCTCGCGCACGCCGCCGTCGGCGGTCTTTGGTATCACGGTTTTAGCCTGCGCCAAAACTTCACGCTGAACGTCGATAGCTAGCTTGTTTGAGGCGATGATTTTCTCGCGATTAAGGAAATTTAAAAATGTCTGCTTAGAAAAATAGTTCATCTCGTCGACGTCCGATTTATTTTCGAGTGCGGCGGCGTTTTTGCTACGCTCGGAGCGAGCCGGCGAGAGGAAAAAAGTCTCGATACCTCGCATAGAGGCGGTCTTTGCCTTGGTTGGCGCGGCATTTGCGTGGATAGATATGAAAAGATCCGCAGCCTTGTCGTTTGCATACTTCGTGCGGTCGCGAAGGTTAATAAATTTATCCTTGCTGCGCGTGTAATAAACCTTGTAGCCGCGTCCTTGCAGCTCTTTGCCCGCCTTTTGAGCGATACTTAGCACGATATTTTTTTCTTTGAGCTGACCGTTTACGGCGCCTGGATCGTCGCCGCCGTGCCCCGCGTCAAGGACGATAACTTTGCCCTTCGCGCTTGTGATTTTTTTAGTACTTGCTGTTTTTGCCAAAGGAACGGGCGTCTCCTCCTCAGGCTTAGCTTTTGGAGCGATTTCTTGGTCGTTTTGGGCGGATTTAGCGGCTTGCTCGGCTTTGGTTTGCTGATTTTTAGGCTGAATTTTCTCGTTCTGTTTTGGTTCTATTTGAGCTTTTTGAGGCTCTTTTAAATTTTCTTTGCTTTTGGTTTCCGGCGTTTTAGTGCTTAAAGAATCCGAATTTTGAGCGGTTGCTTTTGAAAATATCACGGATTGATTTTGGACGCGTAGCTTTAAATTATGCTTAAATTTATCGACGAATACGACTCTGACGGTATTTGCGTCAAACTGGCTAATGCGAATCTCGTCGACTAGATAATTTTTGATCCTCTGCGGTTTACCCCCGCTCCAAATGCCCTTAAATTCATATATGCTTTTATATGAACCTTTTTGATTTAGATCGGTCTTTTTTACGTCGCCGCCGTCTAAAGGACGACTAAATTTTAGCTCCAGCTTACCGCCCGTATCTGCCGCTTCTAGCAGATATAGCGTCTGCGTCTTTACGTTTTGCGCGTTTTTGCTAGATAGCGGAGCGGATGAAAGCTGTTTTAACTTAACCGGTTCTTTTTGCTCCGGCTCTTTTGCTTTGATTTCTTTGACGGGTTTGGACTCTTGTTTAGGGCTAGCGCTCTTTGGCTGCGGTATGCCAGCTAGCTCTTTTTCGTACGACTTGCTATCAAGCCCTAATGTTTTGGAGCTTTTTATTAGCCTTTTTAGGCTTTCGGCTCTTAAATTTACGTTATTTTCCATTATGGATTTTACGTAAAGCGTCCTTAGTTCTTGGTGCATGGCGATTTTATCTTTATTGCTTGCGCTAGCGAAATTTTTATCGAATTTATCTAGGCTCGATAAAGCGCTGGCATAAACCGCGCCGGTAAGAAAGAATAAAAATATTAAAAATACTTTAACTATCTTCGCCATTTATCAGTTTTTCAAATAGCTCTTTTACGCTTATGATCTCGTTTAGCCTGTATCCGTTGGCGCCGGTGAAAAACAGTCCAGTGTCCTTTCGTCCCGCAAATGCGTCGTAAAGACGGTCTGCGATACAGTAGCCGACTTCTTTGGCTTCCTTGCCGCGCTGGCACGGGCTTACGCAGTTGCTTACGCAGCTAATTTTGGGCCCCTGGCGTTTATCCACTAAATTTAGCAAATTCGTCCTGACGCCGCGAGCAGGATATCCTACGGGACTTTTGATTAGCTCGATGTCCTCTTTTTTGCAGTTTAAAAGTACTTGCTTAAATTCCTCCGAGGCGTCGCACTCGTAAGTGCCGATAAAGCGAGTGCCCATCTGTACGCCGTTTGCGCCTAGGCTGATCGCCCTGTCGATGTCGCTTTTATCCCAGATACCGCCTGCGGCAAATAGCGGGATATCCCCCCACTCTTTGATCTCGGCCGCTACTTGCGGGATTAAATTTTCTAGGCTATACGCGGGATCTAGGCACTGCTCGTAGGTAAAGCCCTGATGACCGCCGCTAAGAGGCCCTTCAAGTACCACGGCGTCAGGAAGCCTGCCGTAGCGTCCCTGCCAGCGTTTGCAGATTATTTTTAGCGCCTTTGCCGACGATACGATGGGTACCAAAGCGACATCGGGGAAACCCTCGGTAAATTCGGGCAAATTCGTAGGCAAGCCAGCGCCCGTGATGATCACGTTTATGCCGTGGTCGCAGGCGTCTTTTACGATACGATCGTAGTCGTTGCTAGCATATAGGATATTTACTCCAAGAGGCCTGTCGCCGCAAATTTTACGCGCATTATCGATAACGGCTTTTAGCCCCGCGCGCGAGTAAAAATTTCCGCTACCGTAAGGCTTGGCGTTTAGCTCTTTGGTGATGTATTTTCGCCCTTCGTAGTAGCCCGTTCCCACAGAGCTTATGACGCCTAGGCCGCCTTCTAGGCTGACGTTTCCGGCGAGCCTATCCCAGCTGATGCCAAGCCCCATTCCGCCTTGGATTATAGGGTGGGCTATCTCGTATTTTCCGATTTTTACCGACATCACGTTACCTTTAATTTCGCAAATTTTCGCTTGCCTACCTGCAAGATATATTCGCCCGCTTCTAGCTTTAACTGCTCGTCGCTTAGCTTTTTTTGGTTTATACTGACGGCGTTTGCGGCGATATCGCGGCGGGCTTGAGAGTTTGAGCTAGCTAGCCCGCACGCCGTTAGAGCTTCTACCACCCAAACGCCCGCTTTTAGCTCAAATTCGGCTATTTCGGTAGGGATTTGATTTTGCGAGTGCACGCGGTCAAATTCAGCCTTTGCCTCTTTTGCCGCAGCTTCGCCGTTATATCTAGCCGTGATTTCTAGCGCAAGAGCCTCTTTTACGGCTTTTGGGTGAGCTTTGCCGCTAGCTACGTCCGCTTTTAAATTTGCGATTTCCTCGGTGCTTTTCTCGCTTAAAAGCTCGTACCAACGCCACATAAGCTCGTCGCTGATACTTAGCGTCTTAGCAAACATATCGTTTGGCACGTCAGTCACGCCGATATAGTTTCCTAGGCTCTTGCTCATTTTATTTACGCCGTCAAGCCCCTCTAAAAGCGGCATCATAATGACGGCTTGTTCTTTACCGACGTTATAAACTCGCTGTAAAGTTCGCCCCATTAGAAGGTTAAATTTCTGATCCGTGCCGCCCATTTCGATATCGCATTTCATCGCGACGCTATCGTAACCCTGCAAAAGCGGATACAAAAACTCGCTGATAGATATCGGACTGCCCGCATTTAGACGTTTTTCAAAGTCGTCGCGCTCAAGCATCCTAGCCACGGGAAAGGTGCTGGTTAGCTCCACGATACCCGCAGCCCCCAGCTCGTTACACCATTTTGAGTTAAACATTATGCGCGTTTTGCTCGGATCTAGAATTTTAAACACCTGCTCCTCGTAGGTTTTGGCGTTTTTCTTAACGGTATCTGCGTCAAGCTTTTTTCTAGTAGCCGATTTGCCGCTTGGATCGCCGATCTGCCCGGTAAAGTCGCCTATCAAAAACTGCACTATCGCGCCGTGCTTTTGTAAAAATGCCATCTTTTGAAGCACCACGGAATGTCCTAGGTGCAAATCCGGAGCCGTCGGGTCAAAGCCTGCTTTAACGTAGAAATTTTCGCCTTTTTCGTAGTAGTTTTTTACTAAATTTTCTATGCGTTCCTCGTCTATCATCTCGGCGACGCCTTTTTTTATCTCGCTCATTATTTTGCTCAAATTTTCGCCCATTTTCTCTCCTAAATTTATTAATGTCCGTATGCGTCGTCAAGCGACACGAAGTCAATGATCTTGTAGCGATCTTTTAGCCGCTCTTTTATTTCGTTCACGTTTAAATTTTCGCCAAGCTCGATCGTTAGCTCAAAAAGGTCGGCCGTAGCTTCTCTGGTTTCCGTAAGGCTGATCGTTACGAGGTCGATTTGCATTTTCGCCATAAAAGTTAAAAACTCGGCTAGCGACCCGCGCCTGTTTTCAAGGCTCAAAATAATCTTAAATCTATGCGGAGCGATCTTCGTCCATTTGACGAAAATCATCTCGTTTTTCTCCTCCGCCAGCTTCATAAACCGTTCGCAAAGCTTGTGATGAACGGTAACGTGATGGTAGTTTCTAAATCCCACGATATCGTCGCCGCGCTTTGGATTGCAACAATAATCAAACTCTACGCTATTTATTTTGTGGTTTGAGTAAATCACAATATTTTCAAATTTTTGCTTTTTTACGTTATATTTATCCGTTAGCGCGATGGCAAACGGACGGTCTTTTTTTACGTATTTTTTTAGCGCGTTTACGATGTCTTGTAAGTAGACCGAGTCAAATGCGGCCTTAAAAATCTTCTTGGTTAAATTTTCGCTATCCACCCACTGCGATATAGTTTCGGAAGGAACGCCGAAAATCCCGCTTAAAATCTCAAGCGCGACCATGTTATTTATATCTCTTATCTTTTGCTTGCAGTATGAGCGTATCGTAGCTCTAGCCTTGCCAGTTTTTACGCTGCCTAGCCACGAACAACGGTATTTTGGCTCATCGCCCGTTACGATGCTTACTATGTCGCCGTTTTTTAGCTCCGTTAGTAGCGGCACTCGCATACGGTTTACATAGGCCTCTTTTGCGTATAGTCCTACTTGCGTATGTATCTCGTAAGCATAATCAAGCGCGGTCGCGCCGCGAGGAAGCGTAAATATATCTCCCTTCGGCGAATAAACCGCAACGTCTTCTACATAGAGGCTATCTTTTGCGTATTCGTAGAGCTCCTCTGGATTTTCGTTCGCCTCTTCTATGCCGTTTTCTATGCCGCTGATGTCGCTTAGCCAGTCGAGTTTTGGGTTTAAAAAGCCGCCGCTTTTATATTTCCAGTGCGCCGCGACGCCGTACTCTGCGGTTTTATGCATATCAAAGGTACGAATTTGCACCTCAAAGATGCTTTTGTTATCAAATATCGTCGTGTGTATGGTCTGGTAACCGTTTTGCTTAGGGAGCGCGATATAGTCTTTAAAACGCGAGATTAGAGGGTTAAAATTTATATGTAAATTTCCAAGCACCAAATAGCAATCCTGCGGCTCTTTAACCAGCACGCGAGCAGCTAGCAGATCAAGCACCTCTTCTATAGAGATGCCTTTTCGCTGCATTTTTAGATAGATAGAGTAGTGATGCTTGACCCGCTTTTGTATCTCAAAGTCTGTTTCGCTAAAACCGTTTTCAAGCAAAATTTGAAAAATTTTATCGGTAAACGCGTTTAGCTTTAGTACGAGCTGTTGCTTATGCTCGTTTAGATAGTCGTCTATTTTTTTGTATTCTTCGGGTAAAGCGTATTTAAAACTAAGATCGTCAAGTACGTTTTTTATGGACGAGATACCTAATTTATGCGCGATAGGAGCATAAACCATCAGCGTCTCTTCGGCGATTCGCTTTTGCTTTTCGGGGCGCAATGCCTCTAGCGTGAGCATATTATGCAATCTATCGCAAAGCTTCACCACGAGCACCCTCACGTCCTCGATAGATATAAGCAGCATCTTGCGAAAGGTCATAGCTGACGCCGCCAGGCGTTCGTTTGACTCGGAGCTTGCCAGTTTGTCCTCTCTGATGGCTACGATTTTAGTTAGTCCTTCGACTAGCTTTGCTACCTCTTCGCCAAAGTCCTCGCGTACGCTTTCTATCGATCTATCCGTATCCTCGACCACGTCGTGCAGCAAGGCGGCGATAATCATATCCTCATCCCCGCCCATATGCGCTACGATGCAGGCTACTAGGATAGGGTGTATGGCGTAGGGTTCGCCGCTTTTTCTAAACTGTCCGGCATGAGAGATGACGCAACACTCGACGGCGCGCTCTAAATTCAGAGTAAAGCACACTAGCGAGCTAAGTAGCGCACGTGCCTGCGATACGTCTTTGCATGCAAGCACGTCGTCTATTAGCTGCTCTAGTAAAAATCCGCTATTTGGCTGCTTCAACTATACCCTCTAAAGCTATTTTGCCCTCAGCTATCTCGCGCAATGCGATATCGGCAAATTTCATCTTGCTAACGTCGATATCAAGCAGGCTTTTTGCTCCGCCGGCTAGCGCCTCGGCTCTTTTGACTACGACTAGAGCGAGCTTATATCTATCGTCTCCGACGAGTTTTAAAGCTCTTGCCGCTACTTCTTCAGATCTCATTTATTCTCCTTAAATTTAATTTCTCACGACGGAGCAAAACGCGCTCTCGTCGCCTTGTATGATTTTAAGCAAATTCCCGTCTTTAAACATATTACAGACTAAGATCGGTAGCGAGTTATCTTTGGCTAGCGCTATGGCCGTATCATCCATCACTTTGATATCGTCGCTCATAGCAAGCTCGTAGTTTAGCTCTTTTAGCAGTGTCGCATCGTTGAATTTATTCGGATCTTTATCGTAAACGCCGTCTACTTTCGTAGCTTTGATTATCATATCCGAGCCGATTTCGATAGCGCGCAGAGTCGCAGCCGTATCGGTAGTAAAAAACGGATTTCCAGTGCCTGCGGCAAATATCACCACGCGACCTTTTTCAAGGTGCCTGTTTGCGCGTCCGACGATAAAGGTTTCGCAGATAGCCTCCATCTTTATCGCGCTTTGTACGCGTACGTCTAGGCCTACGCTCTCTAGAGCTTCTCTCATCGCGATAGAGTTTATCACGGTAGCTAGCATACCCATGTGATCGCCGCTAGTGCGCTTTATGATGCCGTCTCTAGCCGCGCTAACTCCGCGTATGATGTTGCCTCCGCCGATAACGATACCCACTTGGATACCGTTTTCTACTAGCTCTTTTATCTGTTTTGCGATAAATTTAAGCACAGCGTTATCTATGCCAAAGCCGCTATCTCCGGCTAACGCCTCGCCTGAAAATTTAACTAAAATTCGCTTCTTTTTCTCCATTTTTCATCTCCTTAAAATTTTGCGATTTTAACTAAATTTGCTTTAAATTTTGCTAATCCGCCCGAAAAACGGCTATTTTAAGCCGATTATCTCAAGCGGATCTATATGATAGTTTTTTTGCGTAACTTCAAAGGTGAGGTCTCGCTGTACGCGACCGATGACGTAGCCTTTTTGCACTTTAGCGCCTACTTTTACGGTAGGAGCGATCTGGCTAAGGTGCGCGTAGATAGTGTGGATGCCGTTTGGATTTTCTATGATTATAACTTTATCCAGCATCGCGGTTTCTTTAGCAAAGACCACTTTACCGTTAAATACGCTTTTTACCTTTGCGTCCGGCGAATTTGCGCTTAGCACGACCGATTCGTTAAAAATTTTGATGTTATAGATGGGGTCTACGTAGTTGCCGAATTTTTGCTTGACCGTAAAACCGTCAAGCGGCGCGATCGTTTTTTCTCCGCTATATTTTTTTACAAGGCTAGTTTGATAGCTCGAGCCAAACTGTTTCACGTCGCCCTCAGACGCGCTCACGCCGGCCTCGCCTTTTTTATCTTTTTTATTTTTTTGAGCTTTGGCTTCGGCTGCTTTTTGCGCGGCTAGAGCTTTTTTGGCCTCCTCGCTCTCTCTTTTTGCGACGATTTTTAGCTCTTCTAGCGTCTTTCTGATCTCGTCTTGTTGAGCTTGCAGGCGCGAGAGCTGCTTTTGATAAATTTCTTTATCTCGCTTTAAATTTGCCAGCGTTTTCATCTGCTTATCTTGCAGGGAAACTAGCTCGGCTTGCTTGAATTTAAAATTTTTTAAATTTGATTTTATGCCCTCTATCTTATCGTTTTGGGTTTTTATCAAATTTTGCGTACTTTCATACTGCTTGGCAAGCGCGTTAAAGTCGTCTTTTAGTACCGAATTTAACTTGCTTAGTATCTCTGTAGCGATGATGCTATCTTCGCCCTCGGCGTATTCTTTAGGCATTATGAGATCAAACGAAAACTCGTCTGATATGATACGCACGATACTTTTTTGGATATCTTTTTGACTTTGGGTTAAATTTTTATTTTGATTTACCAGCTCATCAAGCTCGTTGCCCGCGCTTTTAGCGCTATTTTCCAGCTGCGCTATTTGCATGATGAGCTCTTTCATCTTATCATCGGTTTGTTTAACGCTTTTTTCGCCGCCTATGATGTCGCCGGCTAGGTCGTCTAATTTTTTATTGAGCTGTTTTTCAAGGTCTTTTGAGGACTCAAGATACGTCGTTTGGTTTCTGATTTTTTCGTTAGTATTAGCCAAAAGCGCGCAAAAAGCCGCTAGCAAAAGCAAGGCGACTCTCATATACCCGTTCTACTCTTTCGCATAACGGTATAAACGGCTAAAAAACTAAGCGTCAAAGAGACTAAAAGCAACATCGCCCCGTCATAAAACGCATCGATTGCGGGGAAATTTATATTTAACCCGCTCGCAGCGTCTTTTACGGGCTGAAAATCAGGCAAAAACGCGTAAAAAACAACCGTAAAAATGGTTGCGATAAACGAATCAAACAGCGCGGTTTTATATAGCGCGCCCGATTTTAGCCACGAAGGAGCGCCAAGTAGCGTCATGATCTCGATACGCTCCTTATGCTCGTAAAGCCAAATTCGCATCTGCTTTAAGATAAGCATAAGTCCGATAAGTCCGATGAGGCAGGAAAATATCGCCGAAATATTTTTAACGAGCTGTAAAATTTTATAGACCTTATCGTGCGTTTTAGAAAAGGTCTCGACCCTGCTCACTCCCGCGATTTTTGCGATTTTATCTTTGATTTCGCTCATGTATTGCGTGCTTGGGAAGGCATTTAGCCTAAGCGAGTAAAATTTAGGCAAAGCCTCTTGCAAAACGGCGATATTTTTAGCAGAAATATCCTTTGAGAGCTTTTCTAA
Organism: uncultured Campylobacter sp.; assembly: GCF_963526985.1. Lineage (NCBI taxonomy): Bacteria > Pseudomonadati > Campylobacterota > Epsilonproteobacteria > Campylobacterales > Campylobacteraceae > Campylobacter > uncultured Campylobacter sp. The sequence goes on along the minus strand of NZ_CAURPW010000001.1, from coordinate 24,424 downwards.
TACGGATTTTGAGCTAAGAGGCTCAAGCGACTCAAACGTATAAACAAGCGGCTTTACGTCGGTAGCGTTTAGTTCGTTTTGACTCACGATGATGATGGTATAGTCTTTGTTCATCATATTTTCGTATTCGCTAAGGGCGCGATTTGCCGACAAGATAAACTCTATACCCGCAAGCAAGGCTACGAGCGGGATGATAACGCTAAGGTGATTTTTAAAGGATTTCATATATGCGTCCGTTTTCTATAACCAGATGTCTATAAGGCACTCTTAGCGAGACCGGTATATGGTGCGTAACTACGACGATACAAGTGCCAAGATACTCTTTTGCCGATCGCAAAAGTCCCCAAATAACGTCGCTTGAGTATTCATCTAGGCTACCGGTCGGCTCGTCGCAAAGCAGTAAATTGGGATTATGCGCCAAAGCCCTAGCCATCGCTGCTCGCTGCTGTTCTCCACCGCTTAGCTCGTTTGGAAATTTATCGGCTCTATGGAGCAAATTTACGTGCTTTAAGAGCTTTGTCGCCTGATTTTTACAGACGCTTGCGCTTAGACCTTTTATCATCAACGGCAACATCACGTTTTTTTCGATATTCCACTCGCTTATCAAGCGATAATTTTGAAAAACCACGCCGATTCGTTGCCTTAGTTTGTCTAAATTTTGCTGAGTTATATCCGTCATATCCGTCAAACAAACGCTCAAAGAACCCGCACTTGGCTTCATCTGGCCGTAAAAAGACTTTAAAAGCGTAGATTTACCGCTACCGCTTTGCCCCGTGATAAAAACAAAATCATCAGAATAAATGTCAAATTTAGCGTCCGTTATTAGATTTTGCTCGTTCTCGTACCCTAGGCATAGTCCGCTTGCGCTAATTATTTTTTGCATCCGCCAAATACTCCTTAAACGCAAGATGCGCCTTTAAATTTTCAGCCGTAACGAGCGGCTTTTTTATAAAATATTCCGCGCTTTTTTCGCCGAGCAAAACATAGCAATGCTCGGGCGCGTTAAATGCGCCAAACGCCGCGCGAATTAAAATTTCGCCGCCCTCTTTTTCGTATTTTTCCTCTAAATGCAAGAAAAAATCGTCCCCTTTTATCGTTTGGTTGCTAAATTTAGCCGCGATCTTGCCCGTATCGTAGCCGTTTTCAAATTTTAGCTCGCCCTGACTGGCTCTTGGTTCGCTTTGCTTTTTGCAGGTAAAGACAACGTCGTAAATATCTTTTTGATGCCTTTTCCAGCGGTCTTCATATTTGCTGCTTACTTTTAGGTCGCGGTTTTTGTAAATTTGCACGTCGGCATCGCTTAGATCTAAAATTTGCGCCAAAGTAAAGTCCGCATACTCGCGGCTATCGGTTCGCAGCTCAAATTTACCGCCAGCTTTTAGCGTTCGCTCGCACTCTAGGGCAAATTTCGCTGAGACCACACGCCTATGAGGAGCGTCATCCCAAGGCACAGGAAAATGAAGGAAAATCTTATCTATAAAATTTGACTCCACAAGCGACAAAAGCAGTCTCGCGTCGCAGTTTACGAGCATGACGTTGTTTAGATTTTTAGCTTTAGCCAGCTTTGCGACCTGCTCGAGCGAGGGTTTATAGACCTCGATGCCGACGACTAGCGTGTTTGGATTATTTTCCGCCTGAAATAGCAAGTGTCTGCCCGAACCAAATCCGATCTCGATAAATTTGCTCTCAAATTCACTCTGATTTAAATTTTCGAGCAGCTCGCCCACGCTAAAGATCGCCGAGTCTTTTTGCGTGAGGCGCGTGTTTTTTACCGCGATGGCCTCGCTTAAAATTTGATCGCAGTAAAGCTCTTTAAATTTAACCAAAGCATTTTGCAAAAGCCCTATTTTAGCAGGCTTTGTTAGCTTTTCGCCCTTTACCACCCAGTCATTTTCGCGCTTTTTTAATGTGATAAAAAATTCCTCGCTAGAGCTTTTGGTATAAATAAGGCTAACGCCCTGCCTGCCACGAGCCTCCCACAAAAAGCTTATCTCGCCGCAATCTTTTGGCGTAAAATTTACGTTTTTAGTTATAAAATTGGGCATTATTCGACGGTTATCTCGGCTTTCGCAGAAGCGTCGGAGTTTATGCCGTATTCATCTACGGCGATCACTTTATAGCTGTATTTTTGCCCGTAAGCAACGCCGTTATCGACGAATTCGTTGCCGGTTATATTTGTAAATTTCTGCTCGCTTCCGCCGCCGTCTCTTATAACGGTAAAGCTTCTAGCCTTATCAGAGGCGTTCCACGTGAGCTTAACCGCCGTGCTGTCGGCTACGATAGATGACACGACCGGCGCGTCGATAGCTCCTAGCGTCATGCCGATGATAGGCTCGCTAGGCTTTTTAGACTCTAGGCCGTCTTTATCGACGATGGTGATTTTATAGTATCTAGTCGCGCCGTTTTCGTTTATGAGATCCTCGTAGCTATTTGACGTAGTTTTGACAAGGTAGGTGTAGGGCATAAATTTGCTTGACGCGCTGTAAATTTTATAGTAGGCAAAGTCGTCGCTAGCCACGCTATCCCACGTCAAAATAATCTTTTTAGGCGCGTTTTGGGTCGCCTGGGCGTTTACGACCTCGTTTGGTAGCTGCTTCGTCGTGGAGTCTACGATCTCGCTCGGTTTTGAGATCGTGCCGCTAGTGGTTTTTACGAAAACTCTATACTTGTAGCTTTTGCCAGACTTCACGTCGTCATCGATATACTCGGCGTTTAGTCTGCCTTTTACCTCGGCGATTTGCCTCCAGTTTTCTTTATTTATATCTGCTTTTTCGATGACGTAAGACGCCGTACGAAGATCAGGATGCGGTCTCCAGATGAGCTTCACGCGCTCGGGTAAATTCGTAAGCGCTCTAACGAAAGGCACGGAGTCCATAAGAGGCTTAGTCGTCGCGCTAACGATGACGCCTTGATTTGAGACTTGCTTGCTCTCGTTATACGTCCGCATCTCATACGAGTATGTCGTCTCTGGGGCTAAATTTGCGTCCACGTAGTGGCTGGCAAAGCGGTCTTTTATGTCGGCTACGACCTTCATTTTGCCGTTATTTTCGTTTGGATTTGAGCGGTATAGATAGTAGCCCGCGACGTTTGCGGTCGGAGTCGGCGTCCACTCAAAGCCCACTTCGGTCATATCGCTTATGGTTTTTAGGCTCTGGACGGTAGGTAAATTCGCATTTACTTGCGCTGGACCGCTAGATGATAAGCATCCACTCACCACAACGGCTAAAGAGCTCGCTAAGCCCCATAAAATCAATCTTTTCATCTATATTCTCCTTGCTAAATTTGCTAAGTAAAATTTCACTAAAATCATCCCAGACGGGCGCTACAAAGCTCATCTGCCCGCCCGTGCGCGGATGCGTGAAATACAGCCCGTAGGCGTGAAGCATCACTCGGCCGATTTTATCCTTTTCGCTCTTAAAACCGTATAAAGCATCGCCCAAAATATGGCGATTTAGGCTAGCTAGATGCACTCTGATCTGATGGGTTCTACCCGTAAAAAGCTTTGCCGCGATCAAATTTATGCCCGCGTTTTTGCTCTGCGCGGAGCCGCTAAATTCGCTAAAAAGCAAATTCGCAAAGGCGCTTTTTGCCGCGCGGCCGTCCGAAACGATCGCCTTTTTTAGGCGGTTAGCTGGATTTCGTCCGATAGCTCGCTCGACTATGCAGTTTTGCTTGAGCGGCAGATCCGTTAGCGCTAGATAAATCCGCCCCATACTTTTGTCGCTTAACTGGCTTGAAAGCGCGGCGTGAGCGGCATTGTTTTTAGCTACGACGATAGCTCCGCTAGTGCCTTTATCTAGCCTGTGCACGATACCAGCCCTGCTTTGTCCGCTTAAATTTGATAGCAAAAATCCCTTCGCCCCGAGCCAGTCCACAAGCGTGGGTTCCTTGACGCTGGGAGCTGGATGGACGACTAAATTTGCCGGTTTATTTAGTACGAGCAAATCCTCGTCCTCGTAAATTATCGGCACTTCAAATTTTGCTTCAAATTTAGCCCTATCAGGCTCGTTTTGCTCAAATTTTATCTTTAAAACGTCGCCTAAATTTAGCTTTTCGGAGGGCTTATTTAGCGGCTTACCGTTTAGGCTAACCAGCCCGCTTTTTATCAAATTTAGCGCTTGATTTCTAGCGACGTTTAGCTCGGCCGCCAAAAACACGTCCGCCCTAGCCTGCGCATCTTCTAAAATTTTGATCTCTTTTTCCGTCATTTTTAGATTTGTTTCCTTTAAAATGCTATAATCGCTCAAAAAAGGCAAATTTTTGATAAGACTCGATAGGCGAATTTTAACCCATTTTGACTTCGTTCAACCGTTTTTGATACTTCCTATTATTATTTTATCATACATTTTGGTTTCTGAGGCAAATTCTATCCTAGCCGGCAAGCAGCTTGTCTATTTTGGCGTAGGATTAGCTGCGTTTTTATTTTTCTTTTTGCTCCCCATTCGCAAGATCGCCTGGCTCATACCGCTATTTTACTGGATTTGCGTCGTGTTACTCATTTGCGTCGATCTTTTTGGCGCAAGCAAACTAGGCGCAAAAAGATGGCTCGAGTTTCCTTTTATCCACTTTACGCTTCAGCCATCAGAGATCATGAAACCGGCACTTCTTTTGATGCTAGGCTACCTCATAAAACAGCGCCCGCCAGGCGAAGAGGGGTACGGACTTAAAGACTTTGGACGGCTTAGCCTTTATATACTTTTACCTTTCGTGCTGATTTTAAAAGAGCCTGATTTAGGCACCGCTTTGATACTGCTCATCGTGGGCTACGCCGTGCTTTTTATCATCGGTGTAAATAAAAAAATCTGGTTTGCGATATTTGCGGGGGTTTTGCTTGCCGCCCCTTTGATTTACGAAAATTTGCACGATTATCAAAAAAAGCGTATTACGGATTTTTTAAGCGAAGAATCTAACTACCACGTACGCCAAAGCATCATCGCTATCGGCAGCGGCGGACTAAAAGGCAAACCAAAAGACGAAGCGACGCAGACGCATTTTAAATTTTTGCCCATTTCCACTAGCGATTTTATTTTCGCGTACACGATCGAGCGATACGGATTTTACGGCGGGCTTGCGCTACTTAGCTTTTACGGCGCGCTGATAGCTCATCTGCTCAGCCTAAACTACGGGCTAAAGGATGATTATTTCACCCAGACGATGACATCGGGGATCGGGATACTCTTGTTTATCTACGTTAGCGTAAATATCATGATGACGATAGGATTTGCGCCGGTGGTGGGCATCCCGCTGCCGTTTTACAGCTACGGCGGCAGTAGCTTCGTTACTTTTATGTGCCTTTTTGGGATTTTGCAAAATTTGCTCGCGTTTCGCTTCGATCCGACCTATAGGCTGGTTAAATTTAAAATTTAACCGACGTAATTTACCTTTGCGGCGCTACGGCCTTAAGCATCGTGCAAACGCTTTAGGGTGTCCTTTTTATCGGCGTAAACGGTTGCTTTATATTTTTCGCGGGCTTGCCTACGAGGCGGCTTACGAAAGCATAGCCGCAGCCTTTACGACCTAGTAAATTTTGCCAGCCTCGGTTTTTGTCAATTTTAGCTTTTTATCGCTTGCGGTATTAGCTGACGCTAACGCCGAATTTCGCTCGCGCCCTTTGCAGATCCTCCTCGCAGTCGATACCGATGCTGTCGCTTTGCACTTCGAGCATGAGGATTTTCTCGCCGTTTGATAGAGCGCGCAGTTGCTCGAGCTTTTCGGTATTTTCAAGAGTCGACGGTGCAAATGAGCAAAATCTTTTCAAATTTGCCGCGCCGTAGCCGTAGATGCCCAGATGCGCCTTGTACGCGTCAAACGGTGCGCGGTCAAACGGGATACGAGAGCGTGAGAAATAAAGCGCGTAGCCAGCGTTGTCGGTCACTACTTTGACCAGGTTTTTATCGTCCGCTAGCTCGCTGCCCACAAATTTAAAGCACGAAAACATAAATGCTCGCGCCGCATTTTTCTCGCAAAATTCTCTAAATTTGACGATATTTTCAAGCTCGATAAAGGGCTCGTCGGCCTGCACGTTTATGATGATTTCGCTATCTTTGACGCCGAGTATGCCCGCAGCTTCGTTGATGCGGTCGGTTCCGCTTTGATGCGCCCGGCTCGTCATCACGGCCTTAAAGCCGAATTTTTGCGCGATCTGCGCCACACCCTCGTCGTCTGCGGCGATAACGACCTCGTCAGCCGCGCTCACCCTGCGCGCCGTAGCGACGAACATCGGCACGCCGTTTATCTCGCGTAAAATTTTATTAGGCATTCGCGTCGAAGCGAGCCTTGCAGGGATGATGATCATCGCTCGATCCAAGCTAAAATTTTAGCTTCTATGTCGCTCTTTGCGGAGATTTCATTGTGTACGGCGGCTTTTGTAAATAGTGATTTTATCGCGACGGGCACTTCGTCCTTAAACTCCGCCGCCAAGGTCTCAAGCCCGATTTTTTCGTCTTTTAGCGTTTCGTTTTTTAGCGCTTTAAACATACTCGGAGCAAATTTGACCCAGTGCGCGGTCGACGTTATCACGGACGGACGCGTTAAATTTACCGCCGCTTTAAAGCAAGTGGCCGTATGCGGATCGATGGCGACGCCTTTTGCCGCCCACTCTTTTATGTATTTCTCGCACTCCGTGTCACTGCAAAAATCAGCGCAAAAATCCTCTTTTAGCGCGTCTAGCTCGCTATTTGAAAGCTCGTAAAAACCCTCGCTCGCGAGACTATCCATCAGCTCCTTGGTTCGCACGGCGCCGAATTTATCAAAAAGTAGCCTCTCGACGTTTGATGAAACCAGGATATCCATCGCCGGGCTGATCGTTTTAACCAGGCTTTTGCCGCGCAAATCGTATCGACCCTGCGTGAAAAACTCGGTCAGGATGTTGTTTGCGTTTGAGACGATTTTGATTTTGCCGATTTTCGCGCCCATTTTTTTAGCGTAGTATGCGCCTAGGGCGTTGCCGAAATTGCCGCTAGGCACTACGATGTCAAATTCGCCCTTTAGCGCGCCCGTTTTTAGCAGATAGACGTGGGCGAAAACGTGATAGATGATCTGAAATAAAATCCGGCCGAAATTTACCGAATTTGCCGCCGAGAGCGAGAGTCCGGCCGCGCTTAGGCGCTCTTTAAATTTCTCGCTAGCTAGCAGGCTTTTTAGCGCGCGCTGCGCATCGTCGAAGTTGCCCTCGATGCCGATTACTTTGAGGTTTGCGGCATCTGCGTTTATCATTTGTAGGCGCTGTACCTCGCTAGTGCCGTCTTTTGGGTAGAGGCAGACGACCTTGACGCCCGGTGCGTCTGCAAAGGTCTCTAGCGTCGCAGGACCCGTGTCGCCACTGGTGGCGCACATTATGAGATATTTTTCGCCTCTTTTTGCGGCTAGCTCGCTAAGCAGCGCGCCAAACGGCTGCAATGCCATATCCTTAAACGCGCGCGTAGGGCCGTGATAAAGCTCGTTTACGTAGAGATTTTCGCCGATTTTTCTCACCTGCACTGGATTTTGCGGATCGTCAAATCTCTCATACCGCTTCACGGCCCTCTCAAACATCGCCGCGTCCGCGTCAAATCCGAATTTCTCTATGATTTTTAGCGCGATTTGCGCGTAGTTTAAATTTACAGCCTCCGCAAAGAAATTTGCGTCCAGCTGCGGTAGCTCCGCCGGTGCGTAAAGCCCGCCGTGAGCGGAGCTAGGGCTTAGTAGCGCCTGGCTAAATTCTACGCTTTTTAGGCTCTCGCCCGCACTCGCTCTAGTTTGAAATAACTTCATTTACTTTCCTTTTTTATCCATTTTTTGTATTTTTTGCTAGCTTTATCCGCCTTAAAAGCGACAATCTCGGGCAGATCGTAGTCGTGATGTTTCTTTATAAATTTAGCGACTTTTTTAAATTTAACCGCTGTTTTTACGAGCAAGACCCGCTCTTTTTCATCCTTTATCTCGCCGTCCCAAAAATAAACGCTATTTGCCTTAAAAACGCTGACGCAAGCGGCAAATTTAGCTTTTACGAGCTTTTTGGCTAGAGTTTTAGCCGCAGCCTTGTCGGCGCAAGAAGTTAGTACGAATTTCATTTAAAGCGTCCTAAAATTTTTAGCAGATTATAGAATTTTCTCTTTGATAATTCGTTTAAATTTATCCGCCAGCGTCGTTTTTAGCGCGATGACGGAGAGCGGCAAGCCAAACTCCTCCATCTTTACGGCGTCTTTTCGCGTAACCAAAAGCGAGGTCGCGCCGTAGCGCCCTAGGATACTCGCTAGCTCGTCCCGCGAAAACGCGTAGTGATCGGGATATATCTCGCGCCCGGCGCAAAGGCTAAAATAAGGCTCCAGGCGCTGCGGATTTGCGATAGCGGTGACCAAAACCATCTTTGGAGTTTGATTTATGATTTTACTTGTGCGCATAAAATCCTCGCCCTCTTTTACGACGTAATCGGCTTTGGCGTAAAATTTGCCAGGGTAGCGATACGCGCCGCTAGGCAGGACGAAATCAAAATAAGGCTTTGCGGAGGGGCGGATTAGGACGTTAAATTTTTTGATGTGAAATTTGCCGAAACCATCATCGAGCAGCACATACTTTGCGCCTAAATTTAGGGCTTCTTTTATCGCGACGTCGCGGTTTTCGCTCACGATGACGTTTGCATTTTTCACGCTTTTTGCGTACTCCATCGCCTCGTCGCCGCTAGTTTTTACATCGGTTAAAATTTCGCCCGAGATCGCGACCCTAACGAGTCCACTTGAAGCTCTGCCGTAGCCTCGCAAAATCACGAAGCCGCCTTCAAATTCGTTTAAGATAGCAATACCAAGCGGCGTCTTTCCGCTGCCGCCTAGGGTTAAATTTCCGATACTGATAACCGGTATGCCAAAATCTAAAGCTTTGCTAAATTTAGCCTTTAAAATCACGCCGATGCAGTAAAGTGCGCTTAATGGCAAAAGCGCTATAGCCAGGCACTTTTGCCATAAATTCGGAGCGTAAAAATACTCCTGCGCGAAGGCGTAAATTTGACGCTTAAGCACGAGTTCTAGCTATCTCTAGCATAGTTTCGCACACGCGGTGCGCCTCCTCGTCGCTAAGCGCGTTATAAACCGGAAGCGAAAGCACCTGCTGATACGTTCTTAACGCATTAGGAAAAGAATTTACCTTAAGCGAATATTTGCTTTTATAGTAGCTTAAAAGATGCATAGGCTTATAGTGAAGCGCCGTATGAATGCCCCGCTCTAGTAGCTCTTTGGCAAACCCGTCGCGATTTTTGTCGATTTTGATGATGTACTGGATATATATGTGATCGCGTTTTTTGATAGGAAGCGAGACGTGCGGGCAGTCTGCTAGCGCCTCATCGTATAGCGCGGCGATAGCGCGGCGACGCTGGATAAATTTATCGTTTTTTTCAAACTGAGCCATCGAGTATGCGGCGCAAAGTCCGGTTAGATCGTATTTTACTCCGATATCCACGACGTCATAGATATAGCCTAGGTTGCCGTCTTTATCTATGCCGCCTTTTACGATGGCGTAGTTGCGTAGCAGTCTAGCGCGCTCTGCGATGGCGTCGTCGTTAGTGAGCATAAATCCCGCCGTCGCAATTGGGTTAGTCATTTGCGAATGCATATTAAAGCAAGAGACAAGCGAGCGCTTATCGGAGCCGATTTTGACGCCGTTATACGTTAGTCCTATAGATTTTCCCGCATCGATTAGCACTTTTATTTCGTATTCGTTAGCGATATCGTATATCTCGTCCATATCGGCAGCCTGCCCGCCTATATGATTTACGAAGATTCCTTTTAGCTTTTTGTGATTGTGGATTTTTAGCGTATTTCTTAGAGACTCGGCGTTCATATTAAAGTCGTCTTCGTTTATATCGACAAATATCGGCTCGGCGTCAAAATGCCTAATTGCCTGAGCGACGCTAGGAGTAGAATTTACCGAGCAGATGATCTTATCGCCGCGCTTTAGATCCATCGAACAAAGCGCCAGATGATGCGCCGCGCTATTGTTATTCGTCGTTATGGCGTGCTTGACGCCAAAATACTCCTGCAGCTCGCTCTCAAATCTTGCTACGATCGCCGAGCCGTGGTCTTTTAGCGCCTCTTTGATGAGATTTATCTCCGTATCGTCGATAGACGGTCTAAAAAACGCTATTTCTTCCATTTTGACCTCCTTATTTTTATTTTCTTAACCATTTTCTTATTTTCAGTATCGACCGACTTTAGCGCGAGCTTTTATGATTTTACGCTCGTTTAAATCAGCCGTTTATGTTTTCCGCTCGCATCAAACGACGCGTCCAAGCCGCCAAACTAGCACTTGCCGCCGCGAGATTAAATCAAACTTGCGACCAAATTTAATATGCGCGCACTTGCCGCCGCGAGCTGGCATTTTCTCGTTTTACGGCGATTTACCGTTTATATAGCAAAAAGTCTCAGCTAAATTTACGCTCCAAAACCGGTAAATTTAGCTCAAATTTCACTCGTCCTCTAGGCTAGCAATTGGCGGCAAAAAGAGCTTAAATTTATTCGCTCTCATTCTTGAAAACACCGTAGAGACGAGCTTTTGATCAAATTCTCGCGCCAGCTCGGCCTCGCTTTTACTCTGCGCCAGACGCAAAACTTCATCCAACCGTTCGTAGCTATAGCCTATGTCGGCTTCGTCGCTTTGCCCTTCCCAAAGGTCGGCAGACGGGGCTTTTGCGATGATTTTTTCATCGATGCCAAGCTCTCGCGCCAGCTCGTAAATTTCAGTCTTAAAAAGCTCGCCGATCGGATTTAGCGCGCACGCCATGTCGCCGTAGATCGTACCGTATCCAAGAAGGCGCTCGCTTTTGTTGCTCGTGCCCACGACTAGCGCGTTTACCTTTGCCGAATAATCATAAAGTAGGCACATCCTCGTTCTTGCGCTTAGATTTCCCATACGCAAATTTGACGGCGGTTCGCCGATTTGCGCGGTAAAGCTATCTAAAATCGGCTGGATTTCGATGATTTTATGCGTTATTTTTAGATCTTTGCAAAGCTTTAGCGCGTCGCTTAAATTTTGTTCGTTTGAGTACTTCGTCGGCATCAAAAGCGCATGCGTTTCAAAGCCCGTGCGCGCGCAAAGAGCGGCTACGACGGCGGAGTCTATGCCGCCGCTAACGCCCAGGACAAATCCTTTTGCGCCGCTTTTTTTAAGGTAGCTCGTCAAAAATTCTACGATTTTCTCGCTAATCTTCGTCCAATCTCTCATCGTCTCCGCCGTCAAATTTAACTTTTTTCTTAATTATACATTTATAATTATAAATTTAACTTTTAAGCTTAAAAAATATACAATCTATTTTAATTAAAATTGACAAAAGGACTAGCTTGAAAATTTTATCAAAACCATGCGGCGATTATCAAACTAATTGCTACGTAATATCCAAAAATGGGCGTGAAATCATCATTGATGCGGGACAAAATTCGTTTAATTACGTTTGCGAAATTTCACACGCTCCACTCACGATACTAAACACGCACGGACACTTTGACCATATTTTTGACTGCGCCCGCTTAAAAAATTTTTTTAATATTTCTGCGCACATTCATAATAACGACGCCTTTATGCTAAAAAACGACGTTTGGAGTGCAGGATACGAGACGACCGACGAGGCGATCTGCGTAGGCGGAGCGAAATTTGAGGACGCTAAATTTAACGTAGAAGACTTTGAGATCGAGTTTATGCACTTTCCTGGACATACGCCCGGATGCTGTATGGTGCGCGTGGACGACGTTATTTTTAGCGGAGATTTTTTGTTTAGAGGCTCGATCGGGCGCTATGATTTTTTATTTTCAAACGCCGAAGATATGCGCCAAAGCCTGCTAAAATGCAAAAAAATGCAGGGGGATTTTACGCTGTATCCCGGACACGGCGAAAAAACGACGCTAAAAGCCGAGCAGGCAAATTTGGACTTTTGGTTAAAGCGGCTAGACGGACGGTTTTAGATTTTTATTAAAATGCTCGCCGCGCTAAGGCGGCTTTTGCGGCTCGGTTAAATTTAGCCACTAAAATCGCGACGGCTAGGCTTAATTAACCAAAACGCGCTAAGAGTAAAATTTGGCGACACGGCAAAAGGGCTTAAATTTTTAAGATACAACTTGGCGCCATCACTTAAGCTTAGCTTTAGCTTTTTGCCCTCGCCCGGCTTATGCACCTTAAATTTGGCGTGCTTAAATTTATCGCAGACGGAGCGCGCAATATCCAAGACTCTAGGCGAATTTACCCTACTTTGCGGCCGAAAATTAATACCCCATTTCAAAAATATCAGATAAAATCTAAAAATTTCGCCGTCAAGAAATAAAACTCAAAGACGGCGCATTTAAAATCCGGACTCCGGTGTTTTTAAAACGGCCTAGGCGGCTTTTGCGTCGCTCGTGCAGATCTGCTCGTAGCTAGGATGCGGCGCATTTTGGTTTGCGTCGCCCGCACAATCGCTAACCGCCTGCTCGTAAGCTAACGTTTTACCAAGCATTTTCGCTCATTGCGGCTTAAATTTTTGATTAAATTTGATTCTGGCAAATTTGATAATTTTGCATTTTACTCGCCGAGACCCGCAACTTGAAAATGCTAAATTTATCATCAAGCACTAGATTTTCAAATTCTTTTTTTTGGGAGGCGGAAGGGGTTTCTACTTACGAAGCGTCGCCCCTTCCGCCCCCAAACCCCCACCATCCCCACTGCACGTTAGCGGGGTGCGACCGCGCTATCGCGCCGCACGTTTTAAATTTACGACAGAGTTAAATTTAGCGCCATCAGGCTGCGGGTCTCGGCGACTCAAATTTGAAAATTTGACTTAGAATTTTAATGCAAAATTTCTGCGCTGTTTTGCTACATTTTTAATATCTTGATTTTCTTGTTAAGGGGGAAGGGGCTTAAATTACGAAGTCGATACCCACCCCCACCTTTTTTTTAATCTCTTCCCCTTACGATGCTTTTGAGGTGGCGACGTAGCTTTGCTGACGCAAAGCGTCGCAAGTTTAAATTTAGCATTTTTTGCGGTGCGGATCTCGGCGACTCAAATTTGCAAATTTGACCACAAAAAATCAAGGCGAAGTATTTTTGAGATGGATTTGAATGTTGTGAAGCAAAAATAAGCAAGGCTAACCAAATAGGTTGCCGCAGCGATATTTTTGCAAGCTCATTCAAAGACGCTCAAAAGACAAGCCGCTATCCCCAAAATCATAGAGGCAAGGCGTAAAATTTAAACCCCTCCTGCTCAAACCCGCTCGCAAACGCCTGAAATTCGTCAAATTCGGCGCTGTTAAACTCCGCTCGCCAGATCGCGCCCTCCTCGTTAAATTCACGCTCAAAGCTCAGATTTCGCTTTTCAAAATAGTGCTCAAAGCGCGAGCCAAGCGCGTACGGCGTAAAAAACAGACAAAGCGATTTTATCTCAAATTTAACCAGAGCGCCGCAGTCCTCAGCCTCCTCTATCGCCGCATTTACCGCTGCGCCATACGCTCGCACGAGCCCGCCCGTGCCTAGCTTTATCCCGCCGAAATACCGAACGATGAGCGCGCCCGCGTTTACGAGCTGGGCGCCTCTAAGCGCGTTTAGCGAGGGTTGGCCGCTCGTGCCCTTGGGCTCGCCGTCGTCGCTTTGATTTTCTACTATCTGGCCGTAGCCGTTTCGCTCGCGCAGCGCCCACACGACGTGCGCGGCCTTTGGATGCTCGGCTTTTAAGCGCTCGTGCAAGGCCTTAAACTCCGAAATAGGACATAAAAAGCATAAAAACGTCGATTTTTTGGCTTCAGTTTTGGTCGATACAACCCGCAAAACCGTTTGCAAATTTCTCCTTTAAATAATGCCCGATTTTAGCGAAATTTTAAAAATATTCTTATAAAATGGCGGCTGAAATGAAATAAGCTCTCAAAAAAGAATGAAAATGTTTAAAAAAATCTCGAAAAAAACTCTTTGGCAAATCATCGCTATGATCGTATCTAGCGCCGTTTTTAGCGACTCTGGGATCTTAATACTAGCCTTTATAAACAAATACCTCTTAAATTTAAAAGAACAAGACGCTCAAATTTTGCTCGCGTTTTTCGCGCTTTTGATTTTATTTTTGGGCTTTTCGGTGCTCTCGCGCATCGCCCTTAGCGTGATCGGCAACGATTTTGTTTACGAACTGCGAACCAAAACGATAAAAAGGATCCTAGATACCGCAAATCAAAAAATCGTAGCCGCGGGCAAGTCAAATTTGATCGCCTCGCTCTCAAGCGACGTGCGAAGCCTAACCGACGGCTTTATGCAGGTGCCAAGCATCATCCAAGGCGTGCTTATCATCGGCGCGACCGGCGCTTACGTGCTTTATATCTCGGCCGAGATTTTTGCGTTTTTGGCGCTTTGGATGGGCGCTGCGACGTGGATTTGCCGATACTTCATAAAAAATATCCACAAATACTTCGAGCGATACCGCAAGTGCGAGGACGAGCTGTACCGCGACTATGAGACCTGTATCGAAGGGCATAGGGAGCTTAGCTTAAATTTAGCCCGCGCGAAGCGGCTTTTTTGGGACCGCTTTATCCCAAACGCAAAAAGCCTGCGCGAAAATATCGTAAAAGCCGAGATACATCAATCCTTTATGAGTAACTGGCTAAACGCGGTAGCTCTAGGCGCCGTGGGTATCGAGATATATTTTTGCCTAGCCTATGACGCTGCAAGCCTGCAAGACGCGATCACGGTTGCGCTAGCGATACTTTTTTTGCGAGCGCCTCTCATGATGCTGCTTTACTCGGTGCCTAGCGTATTTCGCGCGCGTATCGCTTACGAGCGGCTAAAAAAGCTAGACCTAGCACCCTTTGAGCCTGAATTTACGCTAGGCGAAACGGCTCCGCAAATTTGGCAAAAACTGCGCCTAAAGGATATAAATTTCGCCTACGACGAGGGGAGCGAATTTGCGCTAAAGGATATAAATTTAGAGATCAGACGCGGCGAGACGGTATTTTTGATCGGCAAAAACGGCAGCGGCAAAAGCACGCTATTTATGATCCTAGCCGGGCTTTTAGCGCCAAAAAGCGGCGAGATGTTCGCAGACGATACCAAAATCACCGAGTCAAATTTAAAAAGCTACGCAAACACGATTAGCGCGGTGTTTAGCGACTTTTATCTCTTCGACGAAGCGATGAGTGAGGATGAAGCGCTGATAGAGCGGCTGCTAAAAAAGATGTCGATAGAAAATAAAGTAAGCGTCAAAGACGGAAATTTTAGCACGCTAAATCTCTCCCAAGGCCAGAAAAAACGCCTCGCTATGGTCGCGGCGCTACTTGAAAAACGTAAATTTTTAATCCTTGACGAGTGGGCGGCCGATCAAGACCCAGAGTTTAGGCGGCACTTTTACGTAGAGTTTTTGCCTGAGCTAAAGGCGCAAGGATACACGATTTTTGCGATCAGCCACGACGATGCGTATTTTGACGCGGCGGATAAAATTTATGAGATAAAAAACGGGCAAATCGCGCTTATCAAGGGCTAAAATTCAGCTTCAAACGGTTAAAATAACAAATATCATTTTTAACTAAGGAGATAATATGAAGCTGGACGAAGAAGCAAGAGAAGCCAAAGAGATGGCGCTAGGCATGATGAACGATAACTTCATCGGCATCACCGAGGATATGTGCGCGAGATTCGGCGGCTTTAAAAACCCGCAAAACGCCAAGATGACCGATATCACCGAGGACGGCATGTATATCGCCTGCGACGAGGGCGAGGTGTTCGTGCCGTTTGAGAAAAAAGCCGAGCTAACGGTCGAGAGCCTGCGCGATGAAGTCATAAATATAGTAAATAGTATGGAAAACTAGCGGCGGCGCGAAATGTTTGAAACCAGGCAAAAGGGGCACGCCGGACCGACGCGTCCCAAAAAAATAAAAATGGCGACTAACGCCGAGGTCGAGAAATTTCTAAACGAGGAGCTACCCGCGCAAAAGGACGGCGTGATCTATATCCACGTGCCTTTTTGCGACAATATCTGCTCGTTTTGCTCGATGAACCGCACAAAGCTGGAAGACGAGCTAGACAGCTACACGCAGTATCTGCTGGGCGAGACCAGGAAATACGGCAAATTTCCGTATCTGCAAGCTAAAAATATCCGTAGCGTCTATTTTGGCGGCGGAACTCCAACGATACTAAAAGAAAAGCACCTAGAACCGGTTATCACGGCTCTGCGATTAAATTTTAATATCTCGGACGACTGCGAATTTAGTCTAGAAACTACGCTGCATAATCTAAATTTGAGCAAAGTACGCCTACTAGAAAGCCTAGGCGTAAACCGCTTTAGCATCGGCGTGCAGACCTTTTCGGACAAAGGTCGCAAACTGCTAAACCGCGTCCACGACAAAAAAGGCGCGATAGAGCACCTAAAAATGATCAGGCAAAATTTTAGCGGCATGGTTTGCACGGACGTTATCTTTAACTACCCTGAGCAAACGATAGACGAAGTGCTAGAAGACGCCCGCCTAGTAGACGAGCTAAAGATCGACAGCACGAGCTTTTATTCGCTTCAGCTTTTTGAGAAATCAGAGCTTGCAAAGACGGTGTCGCAGGACTACTACGACGTGAACTACGAGCACAAGCTGCACAACGCTTTCTTTGAAAAGCTGCTAGGTACTGGCAACTACGAGGTGCTAGAGCATACCAAATTTAACCGCATAGGCCGCGACCGCTATCAGTATATCCGCCTAAGCCACGAGGGCGCCGATATCCTGCCGCTAGGTAGAGGCTCTGGCGGAAGGCTAGGCTACTACGACATCTATAACGCCAAAGAAAAAATGCGCATGATAAACAAAGTAGACGATAAACAGCGCGCCGAAGCACGGCTAAAAAGCCTCTTTATGTACCCAAAAATCGACCTCGCGCAAGTAAAAAGCCTAGTTAGCGATGAGACCTTTAGCGCGCTAATGGAGTTTTTCAAAAAATGCGAAAGCAAAGGCTATATGCACATAGAAAACGGCTTTTTAAACTACACGACCGACGGCGTATTTTGGGGTATGTCGATCGGCACCGAAGTAGCAAATATCTCACAAAAGGACTTTGAATGAAAAAAATAGTTATTTACACGAGCGCGACTGGAAATACCGAGAAAGTCGGTCTTGCCATCGCAAACGAGCTTGGCTGCGAGGCGATCAAATTTACCGAGGATCTGCACCTAAATTTGGACGGTTACGACTTTATCGCGCTTGGATTTTACGTCGATAAGGGCGACGCCGAGCCTAAATTTAAACGCTTTTTGCGCGAGATAAAGGGCAAAAAAACGGGCGTATTTATGACGCTAGGCATGGATCCCGAGCACGAGCACGCGATGAACTGCCTAGAAAAAGCAAAAGTCGTGCTACGCGAGGGCGAAAATGAAATTTTACGCGAGTTTTACTGCCAAGGCGCGATCGATCCAAAAGTCATCGAGCAACTACGCAAAATGGGCGAAGCAGCTCCTAACGACCCGCGCTACGCCGTAACTCCGGAGCGCGAAGCTAGATGGACTAGAGCTGCAACCCACCCTGACGCAAACGACCTAGAAAACGCAAAGGCGGCGTTTAGAGGGATATAAATTGCCGCCCTCCGGCGGTCAAATTTGCTAGATAAATTCGGCGCATTTTAAACTCATAAATTTGCGCCTTATTTTTAGCTTTAATTTAAATTTTACACACCCAGACCCGCAATTTTAAGTCGCTAAATTTGGTTTTTAAATTTGATGGCGTTAAATTTCGCGTTTTCAAGACTAGGGTCTTGGCCGGCAAAATTTAAATTTAGTCAAATTTGACCGCCCAAAACCGCCCTTGATACTCCAAATAAGCCAAAACTCGCTATAATCCCCTAAAAAATCAAAAGGAAAATCATGATACAAACTTGTTTATTTCCGGCTGCGGGCTACGGCACGAGATTTTTGCCTGCGACCAAATCGCTGCCAAAAGAGATGCTGCCGATCCTCACAAAACCACTGATCCACTACGGCGTGGACGAGGCGCTAGAAGCCGGCATGAAAAACATGGCGTTTATAACCGGTCGCGGCAAACGCGCGCTAGAGGATTATTTTGATATCAGCTACGAGCTAGAGCATCAAATCTCTGGCACGAACAAAGAACACCTGCTAACCGAAATCAGAGAGCTAATGGCGCGCTGCACGTTTTCATTCACGCGCCAAGAGAGCATGAGAGGCCTAGGCAACGCCATCCACACGGGCAAAGTCCTCGTGCGAGACGAGCCTTTTGGTGTGGTGCTGGCCGATGATCTGTGCATCAACGAAGAGGGCGAAGGCGTGCTATCTCAAATGGTAAAAATATACGAGAAGTACCGCTGCAGCATCGTTGCGGTTATGGAAGTGCCGATCGAGCAGAGCAAAAACTACGGCATCGTCACGGGCCGCGCGATCGAGGATGATTTGCTCATGGTTAGCGACATGGTCGAAAAACCCGATCCCAAGGAAGCTCCGAGCAACCTAGCAGTCATCGGCCGCTACATCCTGACGCCCGATATTTTCACAATCCTAGAGCGCACCAAGCCCGGCAAAAACGGCGAAGTGCAGATCACCGACGCGCTAAAAGAGCAAGCCAAAGACGGCATGGTGCTGGCGTATAAATTTAAAGGCAAGCGCTTTGACTGTGGTAGCGTCGAGGGCTTCGTGCAGGCAACCAATTTCTTCTACGAGCTAGGCAAAAATGCTAAAAAATGAGCTATTTTTCGAGCGTACGCCGCTAAGCGCGATCGGCTCCTACGCCAAACGCATGAACGACGAGCTAAAAGGCGGCGAGATCGGCTACTATCACTTGCCCGAAATCAGCGCAAATTTACTAAGCCAAATCGCCGAATTTGAAACGACGCTCGTACACGTAAAAAGCGTAGTGCTAGTAGGCATCGGCGGTAGCAGCCTGGGCGTCAAGGCGCTAAAAACGATGTTATCTGGCGCAAAAAGGAGCCGCGAGCGAGAGCTTTATTTTCTCGATAACGTCGACGCCTTTAGCTTCGAGCAAGTTTGCGAAAGCGTCAAATTTGACGAAACGCTTTTTATCATCTCGTCAAAATCGGGCACCACGATCGAGACGATCACGCTATTTAAGTGCATTTTAGAGCGCTTTAAGCCCTCAAATTTGAGCGCAAATTTTATCGTCATAACAGACCCCGCCTCGCCGCTAGAGGCCTACGCCAAGCAAAACGGCATCAAATTTTTTAATATCCCTAAAAACGTCGGCGGCAGATTTAGCGTGCTTAGCGCGATCGGTCTGGTACCGCTGATGCTATGCGGATACGACACGGCGGCGCTGCTAGAGGGCGCGCGTGCGTGTAAAAAGCGTTTTTTAGAGGACGGCGACGATACGCTGCTACAAAAAGCCTACCACTACGCGACGCACAAAAATGCCAAGATCAACGTGATATTTAGCTACGGCGATAGATTTTTGGAGTTTAACGACTGGTACGTGCAGCTGTGGGCGGAGAGCCTGGGCAAGAAAAAGGGCTACAAACGCTACGGACTCACGCCCGTCGGACTCATCGGCTCGCGCGATCAGCACAGCTTTTTGCAGCTCATCATGGACGGTGTGAAGGACAAAACGGTAAGCTTCATCAAGGTAGCCGCAGCTGGCGTAAACACGGCGATACCGAGCATTAGCCTAAACGGCCTTGAGGGCTGCGACTTCGTAAACGGGCTAAATTTGAGCGAGCTAATCAACGCCCAGTGTAGCGCCACCATGCATGCGCTCGTGCAAGAAGGCATCAGCGTGGACGTCATCGAGCTTGAGCGGCTAGACGAGGCGAGCGCGGGATTTTTGATTTATTATTTTGAGCTTCTCACGTCGGCTACTGGCATAATGCTAGGCATAAACACCTACGATCAGCCGGGAGTCGAGGTCGGTAAGCGCATACTAAAGACGATGCTAACGGCCGGAAAATAGCTCTCTAATCCCGGCTAAAACGGCTTTTGGCCGGGATTATAAATTTTATCCAGGTCGGTTTTTACGCCTGGACGCCGGATTTACAGTAAATTTAAAAAGTAAACTCAAGACCGATCCTTAAAAAGCCGAACTTACTAAACAGCAGGTACGAATCATCCGCCCCTTTCGCGCGCTTCAAACGATACGTACAGCACGGCAAAATAAAGTAAAAATCAAAGCGGCACAAGCTAAAATAAATCAGGCCCATATAAACGTAACTTGTAAGCACGGCTTATAACTCTCTAAAATTTTAGGCGAGTTAGCAAAAATCGGTAAAATTTAAATTTAGCGCACGAACGACGCGCATACCATTTAAGGGCGCTTGCCTAAATTTAGCCTTCGCAAAAACCGCTTAAGAAAAGCGAATTTAGTTTTTTTAGTTTTTAAATTTTAGCCCAAAAATCGCGTACGGACGGCGCCGACTATTAACCCAAGACGGCCTGGCTAAATTTACCGGCCTGTTTTGCCGCGCGGGCAGCCTCTAAAACGCACAAAAACCGTAAAACGGCAAAAGTAAAGCTAGAGGTCGGTTTCCCAAACTCCGCCTGCGCAAATAAAACTAACGAAAAACTAAACCTCCTCAAGTCCCATCAAAAGCCTGATAGCAAGGTTTGCCTCGTGATTTGCGCAGATCGCCACGCGTGCGGCCATGAGCCCCTGCCCTACGCCTGCGGCATTTTGCAGATCGCCGCACAGATAAACGTTTCGCGCGAATTTGACCGTTTTTATGAGATTTGAGCTAAAGTACCCCGCCATGCCCGACGCGCCGACGATCTTTTTATCCCGCAGGCTCGCGCCCGCCTCGTTTACCATCATCGCCTTGCCCGCGACGTTGTCAAAGGCCTCGCAGATGACGCTGCACGGCGCGAAAATCTCGGCGACGTTGGTAGCAGTTAGCGTCACGTCATGCGTCATAACCTCTACGAATGGATTTACCTCGGCGATGAGCTCTTTTAGGGCGTCCGTCTTTTTCATACCGATGTGGCGGACGAAGTACTGCTGGCGGTTTAGGTTGCTAGGCTCCACTACGTCAAAGTCGGCCAGCACGAGCTTGGCGACTCCCGTGCGCGCTAAGCTTAGCGCGATATTTGAGCCAAGACCGCCAAGTCCCGCCACGCCCACGCAGCCGCTAGCTAGAGCCGCGTTTAGCTCGGGGCTGTTTCTAGAGGCGATCATAGCTTTTAGCACTTCTCGCCCAGGCATCGCGCCGCGCCTGATAAATACGACGTTTGAGCCGTCTTTTAGCTCCAAATTTTCCTTCGTCGCAAAGCCGTCTAGGATAAAGATATCAGGCTCGCTCGCGTTAAATTCGGCTAGAAATTTATACATCTCGCCGTTTTTATCGCCCAGAGCCTCGTTTTTTAGCTCGTCCATTGTGTTTGCCGCGACTTTAAATTTCGCTCCGTTTAGCGTTATCTCTTTCATTTTTCTCCTTTAAATTTACAAAATCATAGCGCAAATTTATAAAATGTTTCGTTAAAAAGTCGGCGTAGTCGAGTTTTTAAATATTTACGTAATCTACCGTACGCAAAATACGGGCGCTAGCTATATCTTAAATTTTAGGTTTTGCCGTTTGCTTTTTATATAAGATAAACGTAACCACTAGCGGCATAAAAAACAAGACAAACACCGCAATAAACTCAAGCAAGCTTGTATGGTTTGACGCAAGCGCTATCGCGCCAGCAAAAGCCAAAAATCCGCTGATCCCAAAGGCGATGCCGAAAATTATTTTTTAAACGGCGACATAACGGCTTTATTGCGCTCGCTTTTAATATCCTCATAGCTCTTTTGGCGTTTTTGAGCTACAGTCTGCAAGATGGCATCATTGGGATTAATTTTGGCGCAGGCCCTGCCTAGTATATCGCTAATTTCAAATGCCAAATCAGTCAGCCGTTCGCGCCTTTTAGCAGATAGCGCTCCTGAAAAATTTATCTTTTGGATTTCGGTGCCTATTTCTTTTTGTATCTCTACGAGCCTATCAAACGACGCGCTATTTTCGCTTATTTTGAAAAAATCGGAACTATTTAATCCAAAATCGCAACTTGAGACGTATGTTACCGTTTTTACGTCGTATCCGCACCTTTGCAAAAAATCGCCTAGGCAAAATTGGGAGACTTGAGCTGCGTTTTTTAAAAATTGTTCCTTTTTAGCTGCGGCTATCTGCGCCTGCGTCATCTTTTTTGCCCCAAAGCTTTGACTTGAATAAATCCCAAAGCCGCCGCCAAGACTTTTACTAAAACTCAATCGCATATAAATCTCCTCGTCTTATAAGATGCCGCCCGTAACCAAAATTTTGAAACGAATTTATAAACTCCGCTCAAATTTATACCACCCGTAAACGTCGCCGCCAAGCTCGCCGTGAAATAGCGGTTTGAGTTTTAAATTTAGCCTCGCCGCGGGCGCGTCCAAAAGCTCGCTCGAGCGGTAGAGTAATAGCCATTTTACGTGCTCGTCTAGGGCTTTTAGCGCGTTTTCGCCGCCCTCAAACATCGTTAAACGCGGTGCAAAAGCTTCGTTTATATCGCTTGTTACGCGCACGCTCCTACCAGCCACGCCAAAAAGCGGTATAGAAGCGTCAAACTCGCGCTCGCGCGAGTAGATCATCACGTTTGGGTTTTTACCGTCCTCTATCAGTCTGGTATCGAGCCTCGGGCGGTCGGCGCGGACGGTGGCGCCGCCGATAACTAGTAGCTCGGCCGCGCTGCGAAGGCGGTGAGAGTGGGTGCGGCTGGCTAGATTTGAGATGATTTTGCTCTGCGCGGTGCCTACTGCGACGCCGTTTGCGCTAAGAGCGAGCTTAAAAAAGCTAAAATTCCCCTTCTGCCACGCCAGAAACGGCTCTACCAGCTCGTCCGCTTCGTGCCGTAGCACGCCAAATTTGACCACTACGCCGCCGCTTTGCAAGATATGCGCGCCGCCGCTAGCCACGACGTTTTCGTCGCTTCTAGCGATAACGACTTCGGCAAATTTTAGATGTCTTAAAAGCTCGGCGCATGGCGGAGTTTTGCCGCGGTGAGCGCAGGGCTCAAGTGTCACGTAGGCCTTGGCGCCTTTTAGCAGATCGCCGTGATTTTGTAGGATGTATTCATACGTGAAATTTGGCTCCAAGTCCGCATTTTCAAGCTCTTCGGCGCTTTCAAATTTGACGCCCAAGGCCGCATGATACTCGCGTAAAAAATCGCTCAAAAACGCCTCGCACTTTTGGCAGAGCGCCAATAAAATCGCGCTTGGCTCGGCGTGTAAAAAGCCCGCCTTTTTATGCGCGGCTACCGAGAGCAGTTTGCCGCCGGCATCTAAAACCGCACAACCGACGGCAGGGTTTGGGTAGGTTAAAATTTGAAACTCCCAAGCCTTTTTTATAGCTAGAGACATGTAAAATTCGTCGTTTATCATCGCTTCCGCCTAGTTAAATTTGGGGTATTATACTAAAATTTAGCTCGTAGCTTACGGGCGAGTTTGATTAAATTTAGGGAGATATTTTAGCCGCCTTGCTCGAAGTTAAGGGCATTTGGCGCATGAATGTCATATAGACTAAAATAAATGGTGGAAGCGAGGTTGTTCGATATTTAGCTTTAAATATCGTATTCAGCGCACTTCTCTAGAGAATAAAGCCAATTTTTACACACTTAAAAACACGGTCGTATCATTTTATGTAATTGTTAAAAAGTTTAAGCTAACCGGCGGTAAAAAATTGGTAATGAAAAGTTTGGTTTTCAATACAAAAGCGTAGGTATGCCCTAAAATAGGCACTTTGCTATTTAAGCATTCGCCGTTTTTAAGTTTAAAACGCTTAAACGGCCAAATTTTCTTAAGAATTGAGATGTTTCACGGCTTTTTTAGCTCGAAACTTAATTAAGCTTCGTTTGTGAAACAAAAACCGTTTTTATTTGTTTCACGCTTGCCACTCGTTCGAGCCGTAAATCCCCAAAATCAAAATCTCGCTATCGGCTATTAGATATGGGATAACGTAGCCTTTAAATATTAAATCTCTCGCATTACTCTTTTTTACTTTTTGGCTAGGTCTATGAGCTACGGGCATATCTTTTAAATCTAAGCACTTGCTAAAGACCTCATCGACAAAACCGTTAGCTCTGCTTGCGCTATCCTTTGCGATAAACTCTTTTATTGCGTTAAGCTCGTCAAAAAAGCGATTATGAAATCTTACGCGCATATCCGCCGTCTTTTATCTGCTCTATCATCTCGCGCGCCTGGACTTCATCTATTAGCCCTTTGCCTTGTAGTGCTTCATCGGCTCGCGCGTTTAGCTCATCTGCGTAACCGTCGTCGATAATCAACTTTTGATTAGTCGTATCCGCCAACGCTTTACTTATCGCCACTATTTGGCTTATTAGCGTTTCGTCTGCTCGTATGGTTAGAGTTTGCATATCCTAGCCTTGTTTTAAAATCCTATGAGCCATTTTAACCGCTTAGGGCTTAGGGTTTGTTAAAGCGGTCATTATCGCGGTCATTTCCGTATCCGTTAAACCGTTTTGCGCTGATGGTAGCGATATTTACTTATCGGCTAGGCGGTC